>JAYWBE010000318.1:0-4415 GCA_043781715.1 Gemmatimonadaceae bacterium | reverse complement strand
CCGTAGGCCAACTACGCTGGTTCGCTGGGAGCTTTCATACCGAAGTCTTCGAAGGTGACTGACGAGCGAATCGCCCCGGTTCGCTGGGGGATACTCGGCGCCGCCAAGATCGCGCTGGAGAAAGTCATCCCCGGGATGCAAGGAAGCGCGCTGGCACAGGTGGTTGCCATTGCATCGCGGGATATTGGAAAGGCGCGCTCAGCCGCGAACCGCTTGGGCATTCCCCGGGCTTACGGGTCGTATCAGGAATTGATCGACGATCCCGACATCGAGGCGATCTACAATCCGTTGCCGAATCATCTGCACGTGCCGTGGTCAATTCGAGCGGCCGAGCAGGGCAAGCATGTGCTGTGCGAGAAGCCAATTGCATTGACGGCGCGGGACGCGCTTGATCTGCTCCAGGCTCGCGACCGGACCGGGGTCCAAATCGGCGAGGCGTTCATGGTCCGGACGCATCCGCAGTGGCACAAAGTGAGAGAGATAATCGCGTCCGGAAGGATCGGCGAGCTGCGCCTGATCGCGGGTCATTTCAGCTATTATCGCCGCGATCCCGGCGACATCCGCAGTCGTGTAGAGTGGGGCGGCGGCGCGCTGATGGACGTCGGTTGCTATCCGATAACAATTTCGCGGTGGCTGTTCGGCGCCGAGCCGACGGAGGTTGTCGGATTGATCGAGCGTGATCCTGACATGCAGATCGATCGGTTGACGTCGGGACTGCTTCGTTTCGAGGCGGGGCAGGCGACGTTCAGTTGCGCCATGCAACTCGTGCCGTATCAGACCATGCAGATCTTCGGAACGACCGGGCACATTCGCATCGGGATTCCCTTCAACGCCCCTCCGCGCGACGAATGTCGGATCTTCGTGGACGACGGTCACGATCTGGCGGGCGGTGGGATCGAGACCATCATGTTTCCGCCGGTGGACCAGTACTCCCTCCAGGCAGATCGCTTTTCGGAGGCCATTCGCGGCGTCGGTAGTGTCCCTGTGTCCCTTGAGGATGCGATGGGAAACATGGCCGTGATAGACGCCTTGTTTCGATCAGCCGAATCGCGTGAGTGGGAGCGGCCGGGATCCTGAAGCCGCGCTCAGCTTGAGCGTTGAGATGGCGGCACGCGAATGGGATGCCCGCTAGCGGCAGCGTCCCGATGATGCTCGTGTCTCCGCGGTGCCGCCTTCGCGCAGCTCCCCGACGAGAATCTCGAGTCCGCACGAATGGAGGTCGAGGTGTCACTGACGATACGAGAGCTTCCGGCTGCCGAGAGGCCGCGGGAACGCCTGCGCAGTCACGGGGCGCACGCTTTGAGCTCGAGCGAGCTTATCGCGATACTGCTCGGGAGCGGATCCGAGGGCCGCTCCGCCATCGGAATAGGGCAGGAGATTCTTGCCACCTGCCGGGGATCGCTGCGGCTGCTGGCGACGCAGCCGGTGGCAACCCTCACGAGCATCAGGGGCGTGGGAACGGCTCGTGCGGTTGGCATCCATGCCGCGCTCGAGCTGGGACGCCGCATGGCGGCCGAGGAACGGCAGGAAGGAGTGCCGGTGCGCTGGCCGCGCGACGTTTACGAGATCTTCGCGCAGCGTCTGGAGGATCTTCCGGTCGAGGAGTTCCACGTCGCGGTACTCGACTCGCAGCACCGGCTCGAGCGCGACATCACGGTAACCCGCGGCCTGCTCAATTCGTCGCTCGTGCATCCGCGTGAAGTGTTCCGGGAAGCGATCGCCGAGAGGGCGGCGGCGATCATTCTCGTCCACAATCACCCGAGCGGGGATCCGACACCCTCGCCCGACGACAGGGTAGTAACAGAACAGCTCGTGCAGGCGGGCAAGATACTCGACATACCGGTGCAGGACCACGTTATTATCGGAAGGGGACGCTACATAAGCTTCGCGGAGGCGGGACTGTTGTGACGGCAGGCGCGGTCAAGGACAAGGAGACACTTCCATCCTGGCTTCAGGGGGAGCTTCCGGAGCGCCTCGACCGGGAGCTGCTCGCGCGCGCCTATCGGTTCAGCGAAAAAGCGCACATAGGGCAGAAGCGCCTATCGGGAGACAAGTACGTCTCGCATTGCGTCGAAGTCGCGAAGATCCTCGTGGACCTCCAGCTGGATTCGACGACGGTGGCCAGCGGCCTGATTCACGACGTCGTCGAAGACACGGCGGTCACGGTTGATGACATCGAGGCCGAGTTCGGTAAGGAAATCGCCGAGATCGTCGATGGCCTGACGAAGATCGGCCACCTGCCGCTCAACTCGTCGCAGGACCGGCAGGTCGAGAACTACCGCAAGCTGCTGTTGTCCATCGCAAAGGATGCCCGCGTCATCCTCATCAAGCTCGCGGACCGCCTGCACAACATGCGGACGCTGGAATTCCTCCCGGCCGACCGTCAGAAGCGCATCGCCACCGAAACCCGGGACCTGTATGCACCGCTGGCACACCGCTTCGGAATGGCGAGGGTGAAGTGGGAGCTGGAGGACCTCGCGTTCAAGCACCTGGAGCCCTCGGAGTACAAGACACTGGCCAAGAAAGTCTCGACTCGCCGCGTGGAGCGCGAGAAGGCAATCGCACAGCTGAGGGAGCCACTCGACAGCCAGCTAAAAAAAGCCGGCATCGCCAACGTCGACGTGACCGGCCGGCCCAAGCACCTCTGGTCGATCCAGAAGAAGATGAAGAAGTGGGACAAGCCGTACGAGGAGATCTACGACCTGCTCGCGATTCGCGTCCTCGTGGAGTCCGTCCCTGACTGTTACCACGCGCTCGGTGTGATCCACGATCAGTTCACGCCGCTCCAGGAGCGCATCAAGGACTACATCGCGCAGCCCAAGTCGAACGGTTACCAGTCGCTGCACACGACGGTATTCGGCCCGGGACGACAGCTGTTCGAGATCCAGATCCGAACGCGCCAGATGCACCGCACGGCGGAGTACGGAATCGCCGCGCACTGGCGCTTCAAGGAAGATTCGAAAAGCGCGGACGAGCTGGACCGCGCGCTGCAATGGTTCAGACAGGTGCTGGAGCTACAGCTCGACGCGAAGACCCCCGATGAATTCCTCGAATTCCTCAAGCTCGATCTCTATCAGGACGAAATTTTCGTTTTCACGCCCACCGGCGACGTGATACAGTTGCCCAAAGGCGCTACACCGATCGACTTCGCGTTCGCCGTGCATACCGAAGTCGGCCTGCATTGCCAGGGAGCCCGCATCAGCGGCCGCATCGCGAGCCTCGCGCGTGAGCTCAAGAACTCGGAAACCGTGGAGATCATCACATCTCCGTCGGCGAAGCCGAGCAGGGACTGGCTGGCTCACGTCAGAACCGGAAGAGCGCGCCACAAGATTCGCCAGCGCCTCCGCATCGAGGAGCACACCACCTCGATCAAGCTCGGCCGAGAGATACTCGAGCGAGAGCTGAAGCGGCGGCGGATTACCAGGCCGGACGATTCCGATCTGCTGAAAGTCGCCAAAGTGCTGCACTTGACCGACCTGAACCATCTAATCGCGTCAATTGGCCAGGGCGATGTGAACGTTTCGCAAATTGTGAGGGAGCTGTTCCCCGACGCCGAATCCTCGCCCGACGCGCCGAAGCCGGGTCCGCTCGACTGGCTGGTGGACCGGGTCCGCGGCAACCCGAAGGGCGTCCGGATTCAGGGCGTCGACGGGATGATGGTCCGCTACGCCCAGTGCTGCCAGCCTGTACCCGGGGACCCGGTTGTGGGGTATGTAACAAGGGGACGAGGCGTAAGCATTCACCGCTCTGATTGTCCGAACCTTCTCATGCTCGTTCAGGAGCCGGAGCGCCGGCTCGAGATAGATTGGAAGGAGCTGGAGGGTGAGAAGTTCATGGTGCGTCTGGCGCTCGAAGCGAGCGACCGCCGCGGACTTTACGCCGACCTTGCCACCGCCGTCTCAGCGACGGGCACCGACATCCGAAGCTTCGAGCTGCACAGCTCCGACGGCCACGTGATCGGAGAGCTCGCCGTCGAAGTCGGCAACCTCGCACACCTTCAAAAAATTCTCAAGGCAGCCAGACGCGTGAAAGGCGTGACCGAGGTCACGCGGCGCGAGCGGCTGTCCAGTGACTTAAAGAATGGCCAAAGCGGTATTTGATCTCCAGGCGCCTTTCGCGCCCGCGGGTGACCAGCCAAGAGCGATTGCGGAGCTGACAAAGGGTCTCGAACGGGGCGACCGGTTCCAGACTCTGCTCGGCGTGACCGGATCCGGAAAGACGATGACAGTCGCGAACGTCATCAGGAATTTCGGGCGGCCGACGCTCGTGCTCTCGCACAACAAAACGCTGGCGGCGCAGCTGTACGGCGAGCTCAAGGGCTTCTTCCCGCACAACGCGGTCGAGTACTTCATCTCGTACTACGATTACTACCAGCCGGAAGCGTACGTCCCGACGACCGACACCTACATCGAAAA
>JAYWBE010000317.1:0-4415 GCA_043781715.1 Gemmatimonadaceae bacterium | reverse complement strand
TTCGCGAGGCGGTTTTCATCGTCGAGCAGAACTGCCCCTATCCCGACGCCGACGGGCGCGATCCCAACGCCTGGCATCTCCTCGGCTGGGTGCAGGGTTCGAACAGGCGCTCTCTCGTCGCGTACGCGCGGCTCTTCGAGCCGGGGGTGCGTTACGACGAAGGCTCGATCGGACGCGTCGTCACTGCGCCAGAGGTGCGGGGAACCGGCGTGGGCAAAGCGCTAATGGCTGAAGCCTTGCGACGTATCGAATCGCTGGCGCCGGGCCAGCCCATCAAGATTGCGGCGCAACGCCGGCTCGAAGATTTTTATCTCGGGCTCGGATTCAGGACCGTCTCCGCTCCGTATGAGGAGGATGGGATCATTCACGTCGACATGCTCCGCTAAAATTCAAATCCAGATGATTACAAAGGCGCGCTACTGCGAAGGAGAAACGTTCGGCGAGTTCATGGCTCGTCCGACCAAGAACCGCGATCTGTGGGTTGGGATAACTCACCATGTCGCAATCCCGATCGAGATCTCCGCCCGCGTCGAGGCACTCGGCGGACACTGGCATCTGATGGTGCTGAGCGAAGACTGGTGCGGTGACGCGGTGAACATCGTCCCGGTCATCGCCAAGCTCGCCGAGTCGGTGAGCAACATGGATCTGCGCATTCTCGCGCGCGACGAAAACCTGGACATCATGGACACCCATCTCACCGGGGAATCGCGCTCGATCCCGATCGTGATTCTGCTGAACAACAAATTTCAGGAATGCGGCTGGTGGGGACCGCGGCCGAGCGCGCTACAGAAATGGGTGGTGGAGAAGGGGATGTTCCTCCCCAAGGACGAGCGGTACAAGGAGATCCGGACGTTCTACGCGCGCGATCGCGGGCTCACGACGATGGACGAGATCGTGGACATGCTGGAGAAGTGCTGCGTGAAGGGCCCCGCGGCAACAGCGGCCAGCTCGGCCGCGTCGTGAGATTTTCTTCGACTCAGGCGGAGGGTTCCGCCGTTCCGGCTTTCGGGAGTCGGAGAGTGAAGGCGGAGCCCTGGCCCAGCTCGCTCGTCGCGGTGAGCGAGCCACCCATGGCGCTGGCGAGCCTGCGACTGATCGGTAGCCCGAGTCCGGTGCCGTTGCTCAGAGCGTTCTTCTCTCTGATCTGAACGAACGGCTCGAACACGGCTTCCAGTTTGTCGGCGGGGATTCCAATGCCACTGTCGATGACGTGAATCACAACGACCTCCGGTTCAGAGGTGCACTCCAGCGTAATCTTGCCGCCGAGGGGCGTGAACTTTATCGCGTTCGCCAGGAGATTCAGCACGATCTGCTGCACCTTCGCCGCGTCTGCCCACGCGGCGATGCGCGTGTCGTCGCAGTGATACTGGTACTTCAGGTCTTTCGGCTCCAGCTGTGAGCCGACCAATCCTTCCATGTTGCGCAGGATCTCGTTCATGGCGGTCGGATTTGGGTGGACATCGATCGCCTGCCCGCTCTCGATCCGGGCGAAGTCCAGGATCGTCGAGATCAATCCGAGCAGGTGCTGCTGGCTCTGTTGAATTCGCTGGAGATCGCCGCGCTGCGCATCGGTGAGGGGTCCGTGAATCTCCCGCTCCAGCAGCTCGGTGTAGCCGAATATCGCCTGGAGCGGGGTTCGGAACTCGTGACTCAGCAACGCCAGGAAATCGGACTTCGCCCGGTTGGCTGCGTCCGCCTCCTCGCGCGCCCTGCGCTCGCTAAGAAGGAGCTCGTCCTTGATCCGGTTGGCGGCGGCGAGCTCGGTAGTGCGCGATGCGACCCGCTGCTCGAGCTCGCGGTTCAGCTCGCGGATCGCTTCCTCGGCCTGCCGCCGGGTGGTGATGTCGCGGACGATCCAGCGATATTCGGCAGCCAGGTAGTTTCTCGAGGATCGAGCAATGGACGCCGAGACGGCAGTCCTCGTGCCGCGTCGCGGCTGCACCCACATCTCCCAGTCATCGAGCCGGTTCCGGTCACAGAGCTGATCGAGCCGGCGAGGAAACTGCTTCCTGGCTGATTCCTCGAAGAACGACGGAAGCGGCTTCCCGACGAGAGATCTTGCCTCGACGCCGAGCAGTCGGCTGGCGGCGACGTTCGCTTCTCGGATCGTTCCGTACAGATCGGTGATGAGATATGCGTCTGGCGCGAAATCGAACAGCTCGCGAAACCTGATGCGCTCCTGATCGATGGCATCACGGCTGTCGGCAAGCGCCTCGCTTTGTGTCCGCAGCTCTTCGTCGGCGAGGCGAAGCTCCTCTGTGGTGGCAAGAAGGTCTTCGCGCTCGTTCCCTTTCGTCGGGGCATCCGCTATCCCCGTCGCGGCCAGCCGGTTCCCAAAACGCTTCTCGGCGTCGCGCGCTTCGCGCGATGACTCTCGGAGGTCGTCGGGAATCGGTTGGTGCCGTGGGTTCATCATTCTGCGCCGGCGATGAGTAAAGCGGGCTTTCTCTTCAAGAGAGATGGGAATGCAACTACGGGGCCGAGCATCTCATTTTCCCTCGTCGAGTTCAGGCCCAGAATCAGGGCAAGGCCGCTCGAGGATTCTGGGCGAGAAACGGGGCGCGACACGGTCATATTCCCTCGAAGAACTGGGTCCTGAAAAAAACGAAGAGGCACGGATAGATCCGTGCCTCGTTCGCTTATGTCCGGCCTGGTCGGTCAGTTGTTGTTTTCGCCCTCTCCGCTCGACCGGCGACCGCCGCGGGATGCTTCACCACCCTTTCTTCCCGCGATTCTTGCCTCTTCGCTCGTGAATTCGTGCGCGGTTCCTTTCTGGTGGGCGGCGCGCCCACCTTTCGCCGCGATTGCTCGCTGCGCCTGAGGATCCATCGCCGCGAATCCGCGGGGAGTCTTGCGACTCACACCGCCTGTACTGCGTAAGTCCGCTCCGCTATCACCTCTCGTGCCGTTCATCGTGCCGCTGCTTCCGCCTCCTACTCCGTTGCCGCGTCCGCTCCGCTCGTCCATCCTATCCCCTTGGTTGTCGGCCTGGTCTGCCATTATCAATCTCCTGCCGCGATTTTCGAGTTTGTCAGTCGCGCCTGCTCGACATCCATCGTGCGAGCGGTGGATTGGCCGGAGCGTGGGCCGCGTCTGCGTTGGTATTCTCAAGCGCAAGCGTCAAGCCGCAATTTCCGGGCGAGGGCGAACCGACCAGCAATCCTGCCGAGAAATGTGGATTTCTGCTTCTCTCCCACTTGTGTGATGCTTATGATTAAAGGGGCATGCCGCCCGAGCCCGGCCAGGAGGCGCGCGGCTGCGTGTTTGTGTAGCTTCTAACTCTCCGCTTCTCTCCAGCGGAGCCGTCGCCGCGTCGTTAATCCTGTCCGAGGTCGCGAGTGAATCCAGTAGAAAAAGAGACGCTGTCGAAGATCGAGGTACTCTCCGACCTCGAGCCCTTGGTGGTGGAGTTGATGGCCTCGCACGAAGCCAAGCGGGTGCTCTGGTTTCCCGCGGAACTGCTGGAGGCGCCGCCGGGAGAGGACCCTGACCACCACCTGAAAGCGCTGAAAGAACGCGCGAGAGGCATCAGCGACCCGGCGCGCGTCGCGCTGGCGCTCAATCTCCTCACCGAAGAGGGGCTGCCCCACTTTCATCGCCTCCTCGCGGTGTACCTCGGCTCGGACAGCATTTGGGCGAAGTGGAATAATCTCTGGACGGCGGAGGAGGACCGGCACGGTGCGATTCTGCACGACTACACGAGGGACGCGGGCGTGTTCGATCCGGTCGTGATCGAGAAGATGCAGTTCGAGTACATCAAGGCCGGCTTCGAGCCCGAGTGGGACCGCGATCCATATCGAGTGTTCGTGTACACATCTCTCCAGGAAAGAGCGACGCAGGTGTCACACGCCAACACCGGCAAGTTCGCATCGCAGTACGAGCCGATGATCGGGACCGTGCTGGCGAACGTCGCGAAGGAGGAAGCGCGGCACTACACGTTCTACCGCTCGGTGTTCAAGGCGGTGGTGGAGAGGGATCCGAACCAGGCGCTCGTCGCGGCGTCCAAGATCATGCCTGCGATCGACATGCCCGGCGTCAACATGCCGCATTTCCGTGAGCTCGCGGACGTCGTGCGGCGGGCTGGCATCTACGGGCCGCGGGACTATCTCGGCATCGTCCAGGAATTGATCAAGTACTGGTCGATCGAGTCGCTCGACGGGCTGAATGATCTGGGGCGGATGGCGCAGGAGAAGATCATGGGGATTCCCGCACGTCTCGAGCGCATCGCGGACATTATGGAGAAAAAAACCAAGCCCAAGAGCTTCGCGTTTGACGTGGTCTTCAATCGCGTCTTCGCAATGGAGTGAGTTTCTTTCGCGTGGAGTTCTAGACCTGGGCGCGTCGGTAAGTCGGAGTGGGTCCTCTTCGGCTCCAGGCTCTCGCTCGTCGCACCACCGGTCGGCAACGCGGGGCTA
>JAYWBE010000316.1:0-4429 GCA_043781715.1 Gemmatimonadaceae bacterium | reverse complement strand
ATGCACGCATTGAAGGACGTCGTGCATCGGACGAGAAAGGAGGGAACAGTCGTGCTGCTCTCCGACGTGCATACCCAGCCGCTCATAGCGATTGGGCGTTCGGCAGTGCTGGAGGAAATCGGTGAAGAGAACCTGTTCGGGAACATCGACGACGCGTTAAACAGAGCGCGGGCGCTTCTTGGACTCCCCCCCGTTGAGCGGCCTGAGTTCGCCACTCCCACCGTTGCGAGAGAAACCCCAGCGAAAGGGCTTGAGGTCCTACACGACGAAACACTCGGTCGCGAGCGCCCACGACGATGAATGATGCTCGGCAACGCGAGGCGCTTGACGGGCTGCGCAGGCTACCAACATTGCCACAAACGCAGCGAAACTACCTGGAACATTACCCCGCTTACGGATACGACCCTATTCGCCGAGCAGATACCTGATCACATCGGCGGCGGTGTAGCTTGTTCGCCCGGCGAGAAAAGTGGAGATCGTCTGGAGGTCGTCGCCGCTTGTAAGTAGCGGCTCCTCCGTCTCTCCGTTGGCGCGCACCTGTGGCTGTCCGATGTTCGCAAGGAGCGCGTTGCAGAGACACCTGCGCCCCTCGGTGTCCGCGAGCGCTCCGCCTTTTCGCACGTAGTCCTCGACCGGCTCGGCCGAGCATCGGTAGTCGATGCGTCCATCCGGGCGCCTGTAGGCTTCGCGCAAATAGCCGAGGTCGCACAGCCGCTGCCGCGGTGGGGGGTCCTCCCCATCAGTCCCCCACCGGACCACCTTGAACGGGTATCCGGTCGGCGAGGCGCGCGGATCGGTTACGACCTCCACCTCGCCGCGCGCGGCGTGTTCGATCACCTGATGCTTGAGCTCACGGGTGAACCCCGATTCCTCACAGTACGCGAACAGCGTCCCGACCTGAACGCCGGTCGCGCCCGCTTCCAGTGCGTCGCGCAACCGCTGCGGTGTGCCCGCACCGCCCGCGATCCAGAACGGAAGACCGAGCTCGCGCAACTTGGCCAGATCGACTTGATCGCGCTCGCCGTATACCGGTTCGCCCCGCTCGTTGTACCGCGGTTCGCCGCGCGGTGGCGCGTTGTGGCCGCCCGCGGTGGGACCTTCGACTATGAATCCGTCGACTCGTCCGTTCGACTTCCGCGCGAGAGTCGTCGCTAGCGAGCTTGCCGAAATAATCGGGAGGAAGCGTGGGCGAGTGAGCGGCGTGCGATCCGTCACGCCGTACTCCACCGGGTCAAAGGACAGCATCTCGGATTCCCCCACCGCGAGCCCGGCGACGTCGAAGCGAATCGTGGCCGGGCGATGTTCGGAGAGCGCGTCGAGCACACCCGGAAATTCGCGCGGGATACCCGCTCCCATGAGGACGTAGTCCACTCCGGCCAGCATCGCGCCGTACAGGGAAGCCAGGTTCGGCATCTGGACCTTGGTCAACAGGTTGATCCCCACCGGCCCGCTGTGACCTTCCTTGGCAAGATAAACCTCGACGAAGTTCGCCAGCATCGTGAGCTGTTGCCGTGCCACACTCACCCGTTGCTTATACATCGGGATCAGCTTGTAGGGCTGGTCCGGACGGCGTCCCTCCGGCAGGAAGTATCGCTTCAGTACCTCGTCGGCGACGCCGGCGACGGGAAAACGGCGTATGCCCCGCCGCATGTCACCGCCGATATCCCCGTCCTGAAGCCGGCGCACGAGGACCGTGTCGAGAACGGTTCCGGAGATGACGCCTAGCTGGCCCACGAGCGACACGGCGCGCGCGAGCTTCCAGTTCGATACGGCCACGCCCATCCCACCCTGAATGATCTGCGGCAGCGCGACGACAGTTGTCATGTTTGGGGAGCAGAGTGTCGAAGTGACGAACCTTTCAATCTAACCACGTCCGGAGCGGCGGCGTGGGGGAAATCGACCCTCAATTAAAGAAGGAGCACCAGGCAGAACCAACTATCAACGAGTTCGGTTCCAAGCCAAGGAAGTTCTCACGACGGCGCCGTAGCGCTTAACGCCCGACTGCGGCGACATCGCTCTACATGGGTGGCGACGATGCTACGAATGCGGCCGGAAGGGCGCCTTGATGCGCAACGGTACGGCGGTCGTTCCCCAGTGAAGACGTAGCACCGCGTCGTCACGGAGCACCATCGGGAAATAGATCGCGAACGATTCTATTTGCGAAACCTGCTCAGGGGTCACATCCACACGCAGCGCATCGAACTTGGCGCCCGGATACGGCTTGTGAAACACGTGCGCGGCGCGGCTGAATATGACGGTCCACGGCCCGACCTCGTGGGGAATGAGCCACAGCGAATACTCGCCGGCGCGCACTGGTCTCCCTTCGATCAGAACGTCTCGGCTGAACCTGACGCGCGTCGCTGAATCCGCGCCCGGATGCCAGACGCTGTCCCACGGGACAAGCGCACCGAACAACGCGCGTCCGCGCGCCACCGGGCGTCCGTACGCGACGGAGATCTCGGTGAACGCTACCATCTGCGTCACGCTACCTCTCTGGCTGAAAGGAAAGCCTTGCGGTTGCGCGGGAGCGGCGCTGATTGCCACGAGGACACTGGCAGCGGCGCGGACGTAAAGCCATCTGGGTATCATGAGTTCTGTTCCTTCGGAGTATGGGGCGCTTTGTGGAGGGATCCCTGGTTCAATCGCCCCGTCGGCCGCGCCATAATTCGCTGAATCACCAGCGCTGCGAGGACAATAATCGCAAGCAGTGCATTCGCGAAGCGGGTCAGCCGGCCGCGACGCCAAAAGGAGCTGAGGGACTTGGCACTAGTGTCCCGAAGGCACGCTCGTTAGAACTTCTGAAACACGACCTTGCTTCGGCAAACCGCTCGCACAGGAGTAGCTATGAAGATCGGCATCATCGGCGCAGGCAACATCGGTGGCAACCTCGCCCGCCGGTTCCGGACGCTGGGTCACGATGTCTCCGTCGCCAACTCGCGTGGACCGGAGACCCTCGCTGCTCTGGCGAAGGAGACCGGAGCCAAGCCCGTCACAGTTAGTGACGCAGCTCGCGGAAAGGACCTGGTGATTGTGACCATTCCGCTGAAGAACGTCCCCGCATTACCGAAAGACCTTTTCGTCGGCGCTGCTGGTGGCACCGTCGTGGTGGACACCGGCAACTACTATCCGCAGCAGCGTGACGGGCGCATCGACGCGATCGAGGCCGGTACGACGGAGAGTCGATGGGTTGCGCAGCAACTCGGCCGGCCAGTGGTCAAGGCGTTCAACAACATCTACGCGAAACACCTTCTCGAACGCGGACGCCCCAAAGGCGAAGCAGGGCGCGTCGCGCTTCCAATCGCCGGTGACGACCCCAAGGCCAAGGGAGTGGTGTTACTTCTGCTCGATGAGATGGGATTCGACGGCGTCGACGCCGGCACCCTCGATGAGTCCTGGCGGCAGCAGCCAGGCACTCCGGTGTACGGAACCGATTTCGACTCCGAGGGCGTGCGGCGCGCATTGTCCGAAGCTCGGAAGGAACGACCGCCCGAGTTTCGCGCGGCAGTGGGAAGCCCCGCGTCCGTCAAAGCCTGACAAGCGTCAGGTCACACGAGGCAGAAATTCGATCTCATCCTCTGCGACCTGATGATGCCGGACATGACCGGAATGGACCTTCACCGCGAGCGTCCCGGCGTCGCGCCGGAGCAGGCAGACAGAATGATTTTTCGTTACAGGGGGGCGCCTTCACGGAAAAGGCGTGGCGTTTTCTCTCGGAGACGCCCAAAGAGCACCTCGAAAAGCCGTTTCATTCCGCCAATCTGAGAGCGATCGTTCAGCGCTATTTGCGATAGCTCGTCCAGTCCTGGACGAGCGAACGCGCGCCAGCCGGCAGACGAATGGGTGGCTCAGGGAAACCCCTGCGCGAGGTGGCGGTTTTGCCGACTGTGTGACGATGGATTCATGGTATCCTCGAAGGTCCACCAGTGCCGGCGGTTCCCGCGAGACTTGTCTCTGACCTCACCGCTGGTCTGTTCACCCATCTCGGAGTTTTATCAATGCGCAGTAACCCTCTGGTCAAAGTCATTGCTGGCATATCGGTAGTCGCACTCGCCGCATGCGGCGACTCGTCGAGCCCAAACAGCCGTCCAGTCAGCCTTTCGTTTTCCAGCCAGGCGCCTGCTGTGGCGGTTGCCAATGTGAGTGCCGTCAAAGACGTCACCGTCACGATCGGCGCGAATACGCTCGTGATCACGAAAGCGCAGCTCGTGGTTCGCAGCATCAAGCTGAAACAGACTACGACCCAGATTTGCTCGGATGACGATGCGATCGCCGACGACTGCGACGAAGTAAGACTCCCGCCGATGCTCGTCGATCTGCCGCTGACCGCGACCGGGGTCACTTCACTGACCGCGTCCATTCCGGAAGGCACGTATCGCGAGATCTCATTCAAGATCCACAAGCCCAGCGACAGCGACGCGTCAGACGTTGC
>JAYWBE010000315.1:0-4451 GCA_043781715.1 Gemmatimonadaceae bacterium | reverse complement strand
GGATCGACCCCGAGGACATAAGGCTCCAGCGCGCGGCGCATCCCGGTGCGGAGTTCCTGATTCACCCCGAGTGCGGCTGCGCCACCAGCGTCGTGGAGGCCGTCTCGGCCGGAGACATCGATCCGGTGGGCGTTCAGATCCTTTCGACCGAGGGGATGATCAAGCGTCCGAAGAATTCCCGCAACGACGAATTCATAGTGGCGACCGAAGTCGGAATTCTGCATCGACTGCGGCGCGAGAATCCAGGCAAGACGTTTTACCCCGCGAATCCGGACGCAGTGTGCGCGTTCATGAAGGTGACCACGCTGCCGAAGGTACTGAGATCACTCCAGCAAATGGAGCATCGCATCACGGTGCCGCCAGAGATTGCCGCGCGCGCGCGTCGCGCCATCGAGCGGATGGTTGCGATCGGCGGACAGACGCCGCTCTCGCCGGTTCCGGACGCCTCGCAAGATCCCGGCGAATGATCAAACGGCGGGAAAGCGAGCTCGCCGCGCATGGGTTCGCCTGGGAGGAAGGCCTGCATTTCCCGCTGACGAAACAGGAACTCGCGACAATAGTCGCGGAGGCGCTGCAAGAAGACGACACGCGGCACGACATCACCACCGCCGCAACGATAATGTCGAATCGGCGCGCGAGATGCAGGCTCGTCGCCCGGCAGACAGGGGTGATCGCCGGACTCCCGCTCGCGTGCGAGGCGTTCGAGCAGCTCGACCCCGCCGTGACGATGCGAATTGAGCACGCCGATGGAACGCGCATTCGCCCGGAGACGCCGGTGATGTTCCTGTCGGGGCACGCGCGGGGATTGTTATCGGCCGAACGGGTGGCGCTCAACTTCGTCCAGCGCCTGTCCGGAATCGCGACGCTGACGGCGCGATACGTCGAGGCGATAGCGGGAACGGGCGCGCACATCCTCGACACGCGGAAGACGACTCCACTGCTTCGTCGCCTCGAGAAATACGCAGTTCGCGCGGGCGGAGGGCTGAATCACCGCATGGACCTGTCATCGGCCGTTCTGATCAAGGACAATCATCTCGCGGCGGTGGATGGCGATATCGCGCTGGCCGTAACTCGGGCGCGAGCGGTAGCTCCTGCTGGGATCAAGGTAGAAGTCGAGTGCGACACGCTCGAGCAGGTTCGCGCGGCGATCGATGCTGGTGCCGACGTCATCATGCTCGACAACATGCAGTTGTTGGAGCTGCGCGAGGCGGTGAAGCTGGTGGATGGATGTGCAGTGACGGAAGCATCGGGCGGGGTGACGCTCGACACCGTGCGGTTCATCGCGGAGACGGGAGTGGATTGGATCTCTGTTGGTGCGTTGACGCATTCAGCGCCGGCGCTCGATCTCGCACTGGATTTCGACTGATGCCCGGGGAGATCTGCGACGTCTGCGGCTCGGCCAGCATCAAGGAGATCAAGTGCAAGTTGATCTGTCAGAACTGTGGGACGATTTTGAGGAGCTGCGCCGATCTCGGAGCAATCACGCCTTCAATTGAGGTGAATCGACATGGATCGTAGAGATTTCGTGCGTCTGGGCGCCATCGCCGGCGCCATGGCAGTAAATGGTAAGCCGCTGTCAGCCGCCGAGGCGTTGGCCGAAGGTGCATCACACGAGGGGCTCCCTGCGAAGCGCCCTTTTTCCAGCTCTCCATTCGCGCTTGAGGAGGCGACCATCTCCGATCTCCAGGCGGGAATGGCGGCCGGACGCATGTCCGCGCGATCCATTACACAACTGTATCTGGACCGCATTGCGGAGCTCGATCGGAAGGGTCCGACTTTGCGTCATGTGATCGAGACCAATCCCGACGCGCTCTCGATTGCGGATTCACTCGATCGGGAGCGGAAGGCTGGCAAAGTACGTGGTCCTCTGCATGGAATCCCGATTTTGCTCAAGGACAACGTCGATACGGCCGACCGCATGACGACCACTGCTGGATCACTCGCGCTCGCGGGATCGATTCCGCTACAGGACTCGTTTATCGCAGCTAAACTGAGAGCGGCGGGCGCGATTTTCCTCGGGAAAGCCAATCTCAGCGAGTGGGCGAACTTCCGCTCGACACACGCCACGAGCGGATGGAGCGGACGGGGAGGTCTGGCGAGGAATCCCTACGTGCTCGATCGGAATCCCTGCGGGTCCAGCTCGGGCTCGGGTGGAGGGGTGGCCGCTAACCTTTGCGCGGCCGCGATTGGAACCGAGACCGATGGATCGATCGTTTGTCCCTCGTCCGCCAACGGCATCGTCGGAATCAAGCCGACCGTTGGACTGGTAAGCAGGGCCGGGATCATCCCGATCGCGCACAGTCAGGACACTGCTGGGCCGATGGCGCGAACGGTTAAAGACGCAGCGATCATGCTCAACGTGCTGACTGGTATCGACCCGCGAGATCCATCGACATCGACAAGTCGTGGACGTGGCGCGGCCGATTACACGACCTATCTGGATCCCAACGGTTTGCGCGGCGCCAGAATCGGCCTCGGACGCAGTTTCTTCGGTGGCAGCCCTGTCGCCGACAAGCTCACTGAAGATGCGATTGCCGTGATGAAAGCGAACGGCGCTGTGATCGTGGATCCCGCCAACATTGAAACCGCCACCAAGCTTGGCGACAATGAGTTCGATATCCTGCTCTATGAGTTCAAGGCGGACCTCAATACCTATCTCGCTTCGCTGGGTCCAAAGGCGCCAGTCAGGACTATGCAGGACATCATCGACTTCAATGAGCAGCATAAAGATCAGGAGATGCCGTGGTTCGGGCAGGAGATCATGATCCAGGCGCAGGCGAAGGGCCCTCTCACGGAGAAGAAATATCTCGACGAGCTCGCCAGCAATCTGAAGCTGTCGCGCACCGACGGGATCGATGCGACAATGGACAAGTACAAGCTTGACGCCATCGTCGCCCCAACCGGCGGCCCGGCCTGGTTGACGGATCTGATCAACGGGGATCACGGCACGGCCGGAAGCTCGACGCCGGCTGCTGTCGCGGGCTACCCGAACATCAACGTGCCGGCGGGGTTCTCACACAGTCTCCCGATCGGCATTTCCTTCTTCGGGCGTGCGTACAGCGAGCCGACGCTGATCAAGATCGCGTACGCGTACGAGCAGGCGACCAAACATAGGAGAGCGCCGACGTTCATCCCGACACTGGGGCCAGAGTAGGGGTTTCTAAGAGTCGCTGGCATCCACAATACCGAGGCAGGGGGGCTGTAGGCTTTGCGGCCGTTTTGCTGGGCGCCTTCATACTGGCGATAAAATCGCGCAGGCTTCAGATCGCGCGAACTTTGACTAGCATCAGTATTTCGTAGGCACGTGAGACTCTGACGCCGCAACTCCAGACGCCGCCGGAAAAGCGCCGGGCCTTGTAGCCGCAAAGCCTTCAGCCCCCTGCCTCAGTTCTGTGGATGCCAGGTAGGAGAATTCATTCGTCCAGAATAGCATCAGTGACGAAGTAGCCCTTTCCCTCGCGCACAAACCCGGCAACACCGCGGCGGGTGTTGTCCACCTCTTCCTCGCGCGAATCGAGCATACCGCGATTCGTGCGAAAACGGCGACCCGCTTCGATGCAGAACAGATCGCAGAGCGCGATCTCCCGATCGCACGTCTCGACGCCGCGCTCGTCGATGAGGCTCTGGGTCCGCGCGATCACGGCCGCCGTCGCGAATAGATCGATCGCCATGTCCGCCAGTCGCTCTAGCATGAGTTGGCTGTCTACGATCTGCTCGCGGTGGCGGATGACCACACGGTCGGTCGCCGAGCCAAGTTCGGCGACGTGCTGCTCGAAGTATTCCTTGTGCTTCTTGAGCCGATCGTGGAGCTCGATGTCGAGCGTCGATGTCTGACCGAGTCGAAGCTTCACTCGTGACGTCGCGTACCCACTCAACAATCCGAGATTGCGCAAAGGCCGCCGCAGGGCCGAGCCGACTTCCTTCAGAGCTTCGGCCGGTGCCTGAACGCCGTTCAGCGCGATGAACAGGCGCAAAACCTCGTTCGCGCCCTCGAATATCCGATTGATGCGCGAGTCGCGCAGCATTCGCTCGTACGGATACGGCTTCACGTAGCCACGACCGCCGGCGAGCTGCACCATGTCGTCGGCGGCGCGCCACACCATCTCGCTGGCGAACACCTTCGCGCACGCCGCTTCGAGCGAGAAGTCGTTATCACCCCGATCAACCAATGACGCGAGGATCCCGAGCATCGAGTCGGACGCGTAAATCTCGCTCGCCATCCGCGAGAGCTTGCGCTGCGTGATCTCGAAGTCCGCCAGCGGATGCCCGAACTGCACGCGCTTCTCGGCGTACGACGTCATCTCCTTCAAGGTGCGCTTGGTGCCGCCCGTGCATCCAGCCGCGAGAGTGAGTCTCCCGGCGTTGAGCACGTGCACCGCGACGCCGAATCCGCGGCCTACGGCGCCGAGCAGATGATCGGCGGGAACCTCGAGACCCTCGTAGCTCAGCTC
>JAYWBE010000314.1:0-4472 GCA_043781715.1 Gemmatimonadaceae bacterium | reverse complement strand
GGGGTCACTTCACTGACCGCGTCCATTCCGGAAGGCACGTATCGCGAGATCTCATTCAAGATCCACAAGCCCAGCGACAGCGACGCGTCAGACGTTGCGTTCCGCGCCGCGAACCCAACCTTTGCGACGACGAGCATTCGCGTCGAAGGGACGTTCAACGGCCAGTCGTTCGTCTACACGTCCGACTTGAGCGAGACGATGGAGCTGGAGTTTGCCACGCCGGTCGTGATCAACGCCGACAATCAGAACGTGACAGTGCAGTTCGACCTGAGCTCGTGGTTCAAAGTGAACGGTCAGGTGATCAATCCGACGACAGCGAACAAGGGCGGCGTCAACGAGAATGCCGTTAAGGCCAACACGCGCGTTTCGTTGCACGCGATTGAGGACGAAGACAAGAATGGCAGGTAGTTTTTTCCGCTGCGGGCGATGAACAACCGATCGCAGGCGGGCGCGCTCCAGGCCGCCTGATTAAGGCTCTTGCCGCTCGCCCGCGCGCGGAAGAGAAAGTGTGAAGTGTGCTCCTTTCCCTTCGGCGCTCTCTACGGTGAGATCGCCGCCCATCGCCCGAGCGAGGTCGCGGCTTATCGCTAATCCCAGCCCGACGCCGCTCTCCCGATCGGAGAGCCCCTCCTTCAGCTGAATGAATGGCTCGAAGATGGCTTCGTGCTTTTCCGCGGCAATGCCAATCCCCGTGTCGCTGACTCGCAGGGTGACCGCATCAGGCGTGATCCCGCACTCCGCGCTGATCTCGCCGCCCTCGGGCGTGAACTTGATGGCGTTCGAGAGAAGGTTCACCAGAATCTGATTCACTCGCTCGGGATCCGCGCGTCCAACCGTGCTCGAATCTCCGGTGATTCCCTTGAACACGAGACCCTTCTGGCCAAAAAGCGGTTCGATCAACTCGATCGCGTGCTTCAGGGCATCGCAGGCGATGATATCGCCGACCGCGTAAGCCACACGGCCGCTTCCGATTCTCACGAAGGTGAGGATTTCGGTGATGAGGATGGCGAGGTGCTGCTGATTGGTTCGCACGCGCGCGAAGTCGGCGCGCTGTTTCTCGGTCACTGGCCCCCGCAGGCCCATGTCGAGCAGATCGATGTAGCCGCCTATCGCATTGAGTGGGGTGCGCAGCTCATGGCTCATCGCGCCGAGGAACGCAGTCTTCGCCTGGTTCGCGGTCTCGGCGCTCCGTTGGAGCACCAGCGCGAGGTCATATACCTGTGCATTGTCGAGCGCAAGCGCCCCTCGGGTCGCGACGTCTTCAGCGAGCTGCACGTCCTCCGGGCTATACGAAAGACCGCGCTGCGCGCTGACGAAGGTGATAGCACCCAGCAGCCTCTTCCGCGCAACGAGCGCCACCGTCAGGAGAGATCCAATCCCGAGCTGACGCAGGATATGCAGGTTGTGCGGAGTGTGGGCGCTAGTGGCGAGCGTAGCCTCGATGTCGTCGGTGACAGCGAGCGTTCGTGAGTCTCGGACCATCGCGGGCGCGCCGAACGGGTCGTCGGGCTCAGGCGCCCAGCTTGCTTCCAGCTCCTGAGCGAGCTTCTGCTTTTCCGGATCAGGGTGATAGATAGCAAGTCGGTGGATGGCGTCACGCTCTTCGAGAATGTCCACGATGCACCATGCGCCGAGAGTAGGAAGCGCGAGCTTCGTAAGGGCAACCAGCGTGCTCGACTGATCCACGGATTCGGCAAGCAGGCGACCGGCCTCGGCCAGGAAAGCAGCCCGGCGCCGCGCGGCCTCGGCATCCTCGGCGAAACCGCGTTCGCGCAGTGCCCCGAGGAGCATCTGCTCGGCCACCTGCCGCTGAAGCTCGCGCGCAGTGTCTCGCGGGCTTGACTCGCGAATCTGGATGCCGAGACCCTCCGCCCGCCCGTCGTCTGCGATTACGGGCCAGACACTGCATTTCCAGTCGCTCGCTCCGTCGCTTGACCCGTAAGTGCGCTCATCCAATAGTTCGACGCCATCTCGAAATGCCCGATCGAGAATTGATGTCAGCGCTCGTCCTTCGGTCGCGGTGAACGCGCTGGCGATCGGTGCACCGAGCGGGTCACGGTTGGCAACGCCGGCCAGGCGACAGAAGGCGGCATTGGCGTAAACGAGCGTGTGCTCCGCGCCGCGTGTAATGGCGAATGGCAGCGGGGCTTGTTGCATGCAGCGCCGCAACGCTTCCTGGATAGAAAGCTCGGTCCCGCGTGCCGCAGCTGGCCGCTTTCCAGATTTCATTCCAGCTATTTGCCTCGCTTTGCCTTGGCCAATTTCGTCCGCAGAGTGGGCACACCGGTGATTATTCCATCATACTCCGTCAGTGGACCACCAACGACCACTCCCTTGGCCGTGACCTCGTACGTCCTGAATTCATGGCTGTGGTCGCTCCCGCGCATCTTGATCACCGCCATCACTCGCCGGAGCTCTCCTTCGATCTCGACGTACCGTTGGATGATGATCTCGTCGGTGATGAACGACACCTTCTCCGTTGTAAAGCGTGCCTCGCGGAATCCTTCGGAGACTTCCGCGGTCATGAATACGGTGACGCCGGTTGCTGTCAACGTCCCAACCAGGCGGTAGAGCGACTCCCGGAAATCCTCGCGGAAGGTCGGGGCGAGGGCGACCTCGAACCCCGACAGCGAGTCGATGACAACGCGCTTTGCCCCGAGCCGTTCCACGGCTTCGAGAATCGCCGCGAGGGCCTCATCGACGGAGAGGTCGAGCGGGCGGAGATAGATCACCTCCAGCTTTCCCGCTTTGATCATCTTTCCGACGTCGGGGTTTCGCGTGTTGGCGCGGGCAAGGTACTCTTCCGGGTACTCTTCGAATACCGCGATTACTCCGGTCTCTCCCTTCGCCAATCCCGCCACAATGAATTGCGTGGCGACTGTTGACTTGCCACTGCCGGCAGGTCCGGTGAGCATCACCGCGTCTCCGGCAATAACGCCGCCTCCGATCATCTCATCTATCCCCGGCACTCCCGTTGACAATCGCTCGCGCTTCGGCAGCACCCGTTTGCGCGTTTGCTCCGGGATGCGCGGGAAGATCTGGAGCCCAGCATCCGTGATCCGGAATGTGTGCAATCCGGGCATCTGGGCCCGGCCGCGCGTCTTCATCACCTGAAGCTTTCGAACGACGGAATTTCGATCAATGGCCTGCGAGAGCCAGAGTATACCGTCGCCAACAGTGAAGACAGGATTTCTCTGCTCCTCCTCGACGTACTCACCGAGGAGGAAGGACGTTACTTCCCAAGTGGTCAGGTGAAGGGCGAGACGCTGAACGAATTTGTCGAGGTCAAACGTTGCTCCCCTCTCGGAGCTACGATGCTGCCCGCCGATCGTTCGAAATGAATCGACGACGACAATTCCCGGTTTGGCGCGCTCGATCTCGGTAACGATCCGCTGCAGGACTTCGCCCAAGTCCCGTTCCATGACCTCTGCGCTCAGATTGATGAATTGGATAGCAGATCCGGCCAGGTCAGGATCGAAGAAGCTGAACTGCCGCTGATATCGCAGCATCTTGAGTGTCGGCTCGCCGAGCACGGTGAAGTACAGCGCGGGTCGCTCGACAGTCGCATTCGCGAACATTATCTGGTGCGCCAGCGTTGTCTTCCCCGAGCCGGGTCCGCCTGTAATCAGATTGAATGAGTATTCCGGGAAGCCGCCACCAAGCACGATATCGAGGCCGGGCACTCCACTGGGAAGACTCCGAATCACCGCTCGCTCTTCTCCCTTCACGCTTCCTCCCGCCTGCCATCGGAAGTCGCACCGGTTTCCGATGCGGCCAAACTACGCTCGATCAGTTTCATTGCCATGTCGTCTCCGATGAGTCGGCCGAGAAGCTCGACCAGGTCGGCGAGCATTAACTCGAGGGCATCGGCGGTCGCGGCGTCTCCGTGCGCCATGATGGTCTCCGCGACGCCTTCAATGTAGGGCTCCGACCGGGCGCGGAGCTGAATCTGCCCCAATGCTGGGTACTCGGTCCGCGCCTGTGCGAGCGCACGCGTGAAGAGCGCGTGACAGCCGTCGGGACCAACCCACCGCGACAGTTCCCGATAGAGATGGTCGCACGCGGCAGCGGCGCCGCGCGCCGCGGTGTCGCCCCCTGCTCGTTCAGACCGGCGACTGTTGATCAAGCGGTGCGCGATTTGTCGCACCCCCTGCTGGTCCTTCGACAGTGTGTCCTTACCGTGGTCGGCTCTAGTCATAAAATCCCGCGCCGAGCACTCGGCGCGCCTGCGGACCATTGGCAAAACAGCGGGAAATGGAGAGCATGCGGGATTCGGTTTCAGTCACTCCAGACAAAGTATCCCCCGGATACACCAGTTTTCAACGGTTGGCCCTGCGTTGGCGGTTTCCCCGTCGGTTCCGCAGATGGTCGTCGTCGTGATGCGAAACAGTGCGTCAGTGGGACCGATCGCGGGAATTGGTCCCTCCTGGAGCTCGATCTTTCCTGCTTAGACGAAGACGGCGGCTTTCATC
>JAYWBE010000313.1:0-4491 GCA_043781715.1 Gemmatimonadaceae bacterium | reverse complement strand
ACGGTCTCTCGAGCTCTTCCCGGATGCTCTCGAGGGCGTCGCGGTACGGCGCCGCGTCGGGCTGCAATGTTGCCACTCCGATCGCCGAAACTTCGTCGACCACGGGCGCTTTCTCAATCGCAGGGGTATCTGAAAACGGTCCCTGAATCACGACCGTCGCCTTTCTGCTGGTGGGTCCCGGGACCTTCTCGCGGGTCAACACCGCGGGAGCGGGCGCCGACAGGGCGGGGGACTCTCCCGAGAGCAACCGATACCTGTCGTTGGCAGAAGAGATCCCGACACCACTGTTGTGATCGAGCGATTCATCCGATGCCTGGAGCTGGAGATCGGCGATTCGCTCTCGCGAGCTCCGGAGACTCGGGTGATCGCTTCCCAAAGTGCGCTCACGAATCGTGTGCCCGCGCTGGAAGGCCGCGAGGGCTTCGCGAATCTTCCCCCGCGCCGCGCACGCCTCCCCGAAATGCTCGAGGGCCGTCGCGATCGCGAAGTGATTCGGTGCCAGGGTTCGCTCGCGAATGTCTAGAACTCGCCGCCACAGCTGCTCGGCCGATTCGTGGTGGCCAAGCGCCTGCCTTACCGTCGCCAGGCTCGCCAGGACCGTCGCCACCTCGGGATGATCCTCGCCCTTGCTCCGCTTCAGCTCGAGAAGGCGCAGCAGAAGGGGCTCGGCAGCAGCATAGGCCGACTGCCTAAGGTAGATGCGCGTCAGGTCATTGAGGAGGAGTATCAAGTCCGGGTGATCGGACCCGACCGCGCGATCAACGATCTCCAGTGCCTTGCGGAAGCACTCCTCCGCCTCCGCCTCGTTCCCAGTTTCCAGTTTCAGTGCGCCGTGCCTCACTAGCGCCGCGAGATCCGGCTGCGACCCGGTATTCGCGTCGACGGGCGCGGCGGGGGAGCGGGGGATCCGGTTCGCGGCCCCCCGGTCGCCACTGGCGATTGGCGAATAGCCCCCCGTGTCGATACTGCGCTCGAGATCTGCTGCGGCGTCGGCCATGCACTGGACCCTCAAACGGTCAACTGTCTCAACGGCGAGCACCGAGCCGAGGGCCGCCCTCGCGCACAGGGGCGCGTTGACCGGGTCCGCGCGCCAAGCAAGGCGGGGGCAAGTCGGGGACCATATGTTCGTGCGTGTTAACGCAGGTCAGCGCCCGCGGGAGGTGTGTCATGGACGCAACACAGCACGAGAGCGTTGCGCCGACGCAACACCCTCCGTTTAGGGGCGCAAAAAGGGCTGATCGCGGTCAGGCCATTTTGTTTGCTCAGGCGCTCTCGTCCGGGTCGGGCTCCTTCGCGTCGACCAGGCTCGTTTCCCCAGGCTTTTTCGACGTCCAGGCGACGGTGAGCGTCCCGTCGTTTTCCATTACGACGGCGTCGACGTCCTCGACCCGGCTGACTCCCTCGGCTCGAATGGCGCCCCGAACCTCCTCCTCCGTCACGCGCTCCTTCCTGAGCGCGCCGGGAATGAACTCTCCGTGAGATAGCAGGAGGGTCGGCTTGCCGTTGATGATCCGTTCTGCCAAAGGAAATCTGGCCGCGAGCTGGGCGATCACTATCTGGATACCGATCAAGGTCGCGAGCGCTGCAAGGCCTTCGATCAGCGTCACGTCCTTTGATATGATCATCGAGGCGAACACGGAACCAACGGCAACGACGAACACGAAGTCGAACACGTTCAGCTTGGAGAGAGTTCTCTTGCCTGAAATGCGCAACATCGTGAACAGCGCGGCGAACCCGACGACGGAGAGCGTCACGGTGCGCTCGACGTTGTACCAGCTCTCAAAAAAGAAGGGGGTGTGCCCCATCAGCAGCCTCGCCTGTGAACGCGGCGGAGAGATTGAGCCGAACACCGGCGCCGCCGAAGGGTATTCTATAGCAGGGATCGCGCCGCCTAACGTGTATATTTGAGACGAATGAATAAGCTCGCGTACCTTCTCTTGCTGCCGCTCAGCATCAATCGAGGTGAAGGACTTCCGCGGAATGCGGGCGGTCTCTCATTGCGTCCGGTCCGCTGGACCGTGGTCGGTGGCAGCTCGCCACGCGACGTCGTTTCGGGACGCACCGTTCCGATCACGGTGCAAGCCGAGATTGCGAAGGGTTGGCACATTTACTCCATGACGCAGAAGCCCGGCGGCCCGATTCCACTGCGACTCGAGCTCATCGGAGCTGCTGACGTGCTCGTGCGGGGCGTGATCGACGCTCCGAAACCGGAGCGGACCTTCGACAAGAACTTTGGAATTGAGACCGAGCTCTATTCCGGCAGTGCGCGGTTCACGATTCCGGTGGGCGTGCCGGGGCATTCGCTCACCGGCATTCGCAGATTCCAGATTGGCGCCCGCTATCAGGTCTGCAGCGACAAGGTCTGTCTGCCGACGCGCACCGACAAGCTCGACGTAGCGATTCGCGTCGCGGGCCGGAGATGAGCTCGGGATTTCTCTGGCTCGCGGCGAGCACAGGCCTCCTCTCGCTTTTTACTCCGTGCGTTTTTCCAATGGTACCCGTCACCATCGCGTACTTCTCGACGCCGCAGGACGGCGAGCGAGCGGGCGCGCGTAGAGCGCTGCTCTTCGGGCTGGGAATTGTCGGCACGTTCACGGTTCTCGGTCTCGCGCTGGCGGCGGTGTTTGGAGCGGCGGGTCTCAACCGGTTCGCGGCCAATCCGTGGGTGAACATGACGCTCGCGGCTCTCTTTCTTCTGTTCGCCGCGAATCTTTTTGGCTGGCTCGAGCTGCGGCTCCCATGGCGCGTCGTCAATGCCGTCGATCGTTCCGCGCGCGAAGCATCCCGGGGCAGCTCGCTCGGCGCACTCCTCATGGGAGCAACGTTCACGCTGACGTCGGTCACCTGTACCGCGCCGTTCGTCGGAACGCTGCTGGTGCTTGCGTCGCAGGGGTCGTGGGCGATGCCCGTGGTCGGAATGATCGTTTATTCGACCGCGTTCGCGCTGCCGTTCGTGGTGCTCGCGCTCGCGCCACGCCTGGTTTCCAGACTGCCGCGAGGGGGTCAATGGATCCGGACCCTTCGCGTGCTGATCGGAATTCTCGAAGTCGGCGCGGCCATCAAGTTCGTCTCGAACGCCGATATGGTTTTGGGGTGGGGAGTAGTCACGCGACAGCTGGTTCTGTTCTTCTGGATGGCGCTCGCGATCGTCGCTACGGCCTATCTAGGACGCGATCTGCGAGCGAAGGTCGAGCGACGCGAATTGAGCCTGACAGGAATCATCCCGGTCATGATCGCGCTTCTTCTCGCTGCCTGGCTGGGGTCGGGGTTGAGCGGACGACCACTGCGCCAGATCGAAGCATTTCTTCCTCTGTCGACTCCGGTCGCGGCGCTCGCGTCCGGCGGCGGCACGGTGCCAACCTGGCTTCTCAACGATTACGACGGCGCGCTCAAGGCGGCGCGAACATCAGGCAAGCTGGTTTTCGTCGACTTCACCGGATACACGTGCACCAATTGCCGGTGGATGGAGGCCAACATCTTCAGTCGTCCCGATGTAGGTACCGAGCTGGGCCAATTCGTTCTGGCGCGCTTGTACACCGATGGTGAAGGCGAGATCTATGAGAGACAGCAGGCCTTTCAGGAGCATGCGTTCGGGACGGTTGCCCTGCCTCTCTACGCGGTCGTCGACGCCGACGGCAAGGTGCGCTCGACGTTCACGGGACTTACCCGCAACCCCGCAGAATTCATCGCGTTCCTTCGGCGCGCCCGCGGCTAGGGCTTCTTGGGCGCGGGCGCGACTCCCGCTTTGTCGGCGCGCTGGAGAACTTCTTCCGCGGTCGACAGCGGGCCGTGATGGGCGAGCTTCTCCTTCTCGATTTTCCTATGGACTGCCTCGGTCTCGCTGTCCTTCTTGCCTCGCCGGAATATGAACTCCGGAGCGAGCACGACGCCGAGCAGCGTCAGCGGAAGAATCTGCAACGTCTGGATAAGTAGAGAGACCGCGATGGCGTCGTTGCGCGGCACTCCGAACTGCTCCGCCATCAGCGCGTAAACGAACTGAAAAAATCCGACGTTCCCCGGTGTGGCCCGGATGATCAACCCGACGTTGATTCCGAGGAGGCAGGCCAGACTTCCTGCGAGCGGGATTGGGACGTGCGCGGCTGCGGCGGCGAGCTCGAAGGTCCACAACTGGCACGCCCACGCGCCCAGCGACAGAAGAGTCGCCGCGAGGAATCGGGGCCCTGTTGCCAGGCGTCCAGCTGTCTGTCCGAAGCTCTTGAAATACGCACGAACCCTTCCCCACACGGTTCGTGGCCTGGCGCGGCGCTCGGGCACGTGCTCGGGCTTGATGTGCCTGGTGGCGTAAACGAAAAACACCAGAAGGAGGACTATGACGACGAGGAGAATCTCCGCTGGCACCTTCCACCGCTCGAACTGCGGCGGCAGCTGGAACGCGAGGACGCCGAATACCAGCAGAATCACGAATCCTATGGGATCGAACAGCTTCTCCAACGCCATCGAGGCGAGCACCGTGGAACTGGGGACGCCGGT
>JAYWBE010000312.1:0-4507 GCA_043781715.1 Gemmatimonadaceae bacterium | reverse complement strand
TGTGGGCCGGGTTGCTCCAGCGCTATTGCGAGCTCGATACGCTCAGCATGGTGCTGATCCTCGAGCACTGGCGGCGGTGCGTTGGGCTAGCGTGACATCAGGGCGGGCTCAATCTCCGTCCAGCCACCTTCAGTGCCAGCCCTCAAACCTACTCGCTGGATGGGACAATTTCGGGAATCGAATCAATTGTCCTCTGCGCCAGTCAAGCCTACATTAACAGCCTCTTCAGCATGGTAAGAACACCGTCGCCTCCAGGATGAGAGACCAGCTGCGGGACAGGCTCACACAGTGACCGCACTCGATACCCTTCGCGAGATACTCGCCGATCGCTACGTGATCGAGCGCGAGGTCGGATCCGGCGGAATGGCAACCGTCTATCTCGCACGCGACGCGAAACACCACCGGCGGGTCGCGATCAAGGTGCTCGATCCGGAGCTGGGCGCCGTGATCGGCGCCGACCGGTTTCTCGCCGAGATCCAGGTCACTGCCAACCTTCAGCACCCGAACCTCCTGCCGCTGTTCGACAGCGGTGAAGCAGCCGGACTGCTGTACTACGTGATGCCGTATGTCGAAGGGGAGTCGCTGCGCGCGCTGCTCAACCGCGAGCGACAGCTGCCAATTGGCGAAGCCGTCAGGATCGCAACCGCGGTCGCGTCCGCCCTCGATTACGCGCACAGGCACGGCGTAATCCATCGCGACCTCAAGCCCGAGAATATTCTCATCCACGAGGGCCACCCGCTCGTCGCAGACTTCGGCATCGCGCTCGCGGTCAGCAATGCCGGTGGCCAGCGCGTTACGCAAACCGGCTTATCACTCGGCACGCCTCAGTACATGTCGCCCGAGCAGGCCACAGGCGAACGAACTATCGACGGACGCAGCGACATCTACTCGCTCGGCGCCGTCACCTACGAAATGCTCAGCGGCGAGCCTCCCCACACCGGAACCTCGACGCAATCGATCTTCGCAAAGGTGATCATCGACCGCCCGCGCAGCATTCGGCTTTCGCGAGACACCGTTTCTCCGGAGCTGGAAGCAGCGGTGATGCGCGCTCTCGCCAAGATCCCGGCGGACAGGTTCAGCAGCGCTCACGAGTTCGCCGATGCGATTCAGGGAAAAGCTGTCGCCGGAGGCGCGGATGCCGCGCGGGCCAAAGCGGAGGTGCCCCCCGCACGCGCGTTCCATCGCGCCCGGGCGATGAGTCGAACGGTGGCGAGCAAACCGTCACGCGCGTTTGCCTGGCTCGGGGCAGGGCTTCTGATGCTGATCGTAGCAATTACAGCATGGAGGGCGCTGCGCGCGAAAGGGCCCGGCACTGCGGTGGCGAGCTTCTTCGTCGATCTACCGATATCGCACGGGGTTCGTGAGCGCGTTGGCAGCGTCGCAATCTCCCCGGATGGCAAGACGATCGCATTCGTTTCGCAATCCGACTCTGATTCGCACCTCTACCTGCGACGCGTCGAGGATCTGGAGCCGAGGCTCGTGGCGGGTACGAGCGGGGCGATCGACGTCACGTTCTCACCGGATGGAAGCTGGCTCGCCGTCGCGACCACTGGTGGCACCGTGCGAAAGGCCCAACCGGACGGAAGCTCGATTACGACGATCGCCGAAGGTCTCAAGCATTTCGGCTCACTCACCTGGGCAACGAAGCAGAATATCGTCGTCGGCGGCGCGGCGCGGGCGCAGAACGGCCTGTCCGTTCTTTCCTCGGCCAGCGGCGTCGAGCGGCCTCTCACCAAGCCCGAAGCGGCTGGGCTGTCACACGGCATGCCGTTCGTGGCCGCGGATGGGAAGACGCTGCTGTTCGAGAATTGGGGTCCGGCGTTTACGGAGGATGACTTTCTCGCCATCGGATCCCTGGAGAACGGCGAGTTCAATACGACGCGACTGCCGGCCCTCCACCCGATTGGAATCGTGGATGGACGGATACTATATGTAAGCGCGAGCGGTGCGATCATGGCGGTGCCGTTCGATGCCCGCAGCCGTCAGCTCACAGGAGAGCCGATGCGGGTGATGGAGGGCATCGGCGCCGACAACCGCGGCGAGCTTGGTCAGAGCCCTCACTCCCTCGCTGCACTCTCGTCGAGTGGAACTCTGGTGTACACGCGCGGCCGGCCGACGCAGCATCTGGTCTCGGTCGATTCGACGGGCGCGCACAGCGTTTCACTCACACCCGAAAATCGCGACCACCTGACACCGTGGAGCGGCGGACCGCGCATCGCGCCCGACGGTCGCCGCATCGCTGTCAACGTCTTTACGATGCGCGGCGATACGACGAGCGCCGATATCTGGACGCTCGATGCGGCCACCGGACGGTTCACTCCACTCACGACGCTCGGCAACGTCGTCTCACCCGAATGGACTCCTGACGGCAAGCGGCTCGTGTTCACCACGTGGTACGAGAAGAAACCCACCATCTGGTGGCAGGCCGCCGATGGCAGTCAGCCACCGGAGAAGTTGCTGGATCTGCCGGACGGACAGGTGGTGCGCAGCGCCAACGTGACTCCGGATGGTCTTGGTGTCGTCTTCTGCAAGGTGAGCGATCTCAACGGCAACTCCGACCTTTTCTATTTGCCTTTTGCGCGTGCGAGAAAACCAGAGAGAATCGACGGACCGTTCTCGTGGGGTTGCACCGGACGCGTATCTCCCGATGGCCGATGGCTGGCGTACGTCGCCAACGAGGATGCAAAGACGAAAGTCTACGTGCGTTCATTTCGTGGCGGCGGCGCGCGTGTGCAAGTGTCGCCGGACGCCGCCGATTCGCCACGATGGTCACCAGACGGAAGGCGGCTTTATTATCGACATGTCGATTCGCCGCTCGGCAGGGGGTCTCTCTTCGTCGCCCGGGTGAAGCCAGGGCCGGGTGGATTCGACGTCGCGCCGCCAAGCCGTGTCGTGGCCCTGCAGGAAGGAGGTGTTTATGATGTCAGCCCCGATGGCACACGCGTGGTGATGTTGGCCGAAGGCGAGACAAGGGTTCAGCTCGTCGTGACGGCCAACTGGGTTGAGCAGCTCCGCGCCCACCTCGAGGCGAGCAAGTGACAGATCGCAGCGACCTCGCAGCCAACGCGCCGGAAACCCAGCGAGTGTCGATCGTGAGGGGAATCATCGACTCCCTGGCGCAGTTCGTCGACGACACGACATTCGCGCTCGCAGGCCTCAGAGGTCGCGGGTATCCCAAGCCGCGATCGTGGTGGGACGAACGATATCGCGAGGGGGCGTGGAGATATCTGGACTCGGCCGGCGAGGTCGCGCACTACATGATCGTCCTCGGTTACGTTCAGCAGCTCTGCGCCAATCCCGCGGTACTCGATGTCGGTTGCGGGCACGGCCGACTCTTGCAGCTGCTGCAGCGGTATCCATACCGCAGCTATCTCGGAATCGATCACTCGGAGGAGTGCATTCGGCAGGCACAGCACCTCGCGGGAAGCAACGCGCGCTTCGAGCGCGCGGATTTCGCGGAATTCATTCCCGCCGAGCGCTATGACGTGATCGTGTTCAACGAGTCGATCTACTACGCGAGCCGGCCGGCGGATGTGCTGCAAAGATATATGAGCGCGCTAAACAAGGACGGCGTCATGATCGTGTCGATGTGTCAGAATCGCTGGCAGCGGTCCATCTGGAACACGCTCGAGTCTGTCGCTGAGATGTTGCACTCCACCGCGGTTACGAGCGAAAACGATCTCACCTGGCATGTTCGCGTGCTGCGGCCGGTTTGAACGGAATGGATCGCGCAAAGATTACCGCGGGGCTGGGCACTATTCTCGTTGCCGCGCTCGTCGCAGCTCTTACTCATTATCTGGACAACGCCAACTGGGAGCGCCAACACAAGGTCGAACAGCAGGAATACCGACAGCTACAGGCCGAAAAGGTATTTGATTCGGTTACCACGCTCATCAGCCGCTTTGTGGCGGCGAATAACGCCGTCAATGTTTACAAACAAGGCCCTCCCTCGAAGGAGAAGGAGTTGCGCAACGAAACGCTGCTGCAGCGTCAGCTGGAGTTCCAGACGGCGTACCCGCTGCAACGAGTGATGGTCGGACTGTACTTTTCCGACACCACGTCCAAGGCATTCGAGCGCATGGCCGACTTGGTAGGGCGCGCGTACACCGAGACCCGGGGCAATATCGTACGGGGAGCGGATCAGCACCTGCAGTCTGCTCAGGTTTTGACGGATAAGCTTACGACGCTGGCGACGATGATGGCGTCCGAGCTCGCGAAGGGAATTACAAAGTAGGAAGCGCCACACCAGGCACCCACCCAGGCTCCTCCGTAACAGTCAGTTCCATCTAAAGGAGCTGCGAGCCCGCCAGTATCCTGCAGAGTCTATAGAAACCGAACGAAGCTTCTCCTCCAGTTCGGCATCGTAGGCAAGTTCCAGCGCGGCGACATTCGATTGGATCTGCCCGACCGTCGCTGCCCCGGTCAATACAACATCGGCCCATGGACGCGCGAGCGCGGCGGCTAGCGCGAGCGTTTCCACGGTTAAGCCCCGACTCTTCGCCAGCTC
>JAYWBE010000311.1:0-4531 GCA_043781715.1 Gemmatimonadaceae bacterium | reverse complement strand
CGAGAATGTCGTCGATCAGCGCCAGCAAATCCTCCGACTTGGACTCGACTTCGCCGATCGCGACTTTCTGCGAAGTGGATACCTGACCGAAGTCACCGTCGGAGAGCATCTCGAGCGTCGCCAGCACAGACGTGAGCGGCGTCTTCAGATCGTGCACGATCATCTTCATCAGGTCGTCGCGGACTTTCTCGAGCTCGCGCAGCTTGCGCAGGCTGTCCTCGAGCGCATCCGTGGCCGCCTTGAGCTTGAGCAGACTCCGCACGCGCGCACCAAGAACCAGGCGATTGTGAGGCTTGGTGAGGAAATCGTCGCCCCCCGCCTCGATGCCGCGCACACGGTCGCTCGTGTCGTTGAGCGCGGTCACGAAGATCACAGGAATGCGGGATGTGCGCGGGTCGCGCTTGATGCGACGGCACACCTCGAATCCCGTCGAGCGATCATCCACACCGAGGTCGCCCGCCGGCATCGACACGTCGAGAATGCATAGATCGGGTTGCTGCTCGAACGCGGCCGCGACAGCCGAGGGCCCGTCTACCGCTGTGATCGTGTCGTAACCCAGGCTGTTCAGCTGGTCCAGCAGGAGCTCGACGTTGGCGGGAATGTCGTCGGCGACGAGGATGACTTCGGGCTTGCGGCCCGCGTCCGCCATATCAGGGGGAAACTCTCAGCCCGACGCTGAGAATGAATCCCCGTTCTTTCACGTTGGAGCCGGCGCTTCTGGCGGCGCGCTGAATCGCGACATCGAGGCCCGCCCGCTCGCGCGTGAGCGGCGCGCCGAACCCGGCCGCGAAAGTTCTCTCCGATACTTTCTCGCCGTTGAGCCCAAACGGCAGCGTCCGGAATCTTGCGCCGGCGCGCACAGTGATGATTCGCTGCATGATGCGGGGCCCCGTCGCTTCCACACCGCCGCCGAAGTCCCAGCTATCAAACGCCTGAATCCCCGAAGAAGAAAGCGAGCTGAGCGAGCTCCAGTTGTCATGCGCGGCCCGCGCCGAGACGATGACTCCGGGGATGCCCTCGAAGGTCACCGACCCCGAGTAGTGATCCGGAAGTCGCCCTTTGCCGATCGCGGTATCCCCCGATTGCGCGCGTAGATCGCCGCCCTTGCGACCTGAGATCGCGAAACCGATCACACGCGATGGATGGTACTCGACGCCGAGTGAGGCGGCGAACCCGGCGTAGCTTATGCGGCCGGCCTGCGCCGAGCTGATGAACTTCGCGCTGTCGGGAAATAGCTGCGAGAAGGTGATTCGATTGCTGCCGGCGAACGCGTGCCCTCCAACCCCGATCCGGAAGCCCGGGCTCGCCAACCACGCCAGCGCCAGCCTGAAGTCGTCGATCGCACCAAGCACCTTATTCCGCTCGGTGACGGTGACCGTGTCCGTGGGGGCGCCGACCACTTGCAGACGGTCGAGACGCGTCTCGGAGGAACGATCCAGGAAGGTCGAGGAACTGAGGCCCAGCGTCCAGGATTGCCCCATGGGGAGCACTCCCATAATGAGCGGGAAGCGGGCCGTCGTCGTAGTGGCACTTCCTGATGCAGTGGTCACGCGTCGGAACTCAGGCGAATACTGCAGGAAAAGCGCGGCCGATCCGACTCCCGCAAGAGACACCGGGGTCACGGCACTGAGGGCGTCGAAGTCGGCTACCCCGCCGCCCGTGCCTTCCGCGCGAGCGCTGAGCCCGCCGGCAGGATATCCAAGACCCTGAAGACTGAGGGCGCCCTGGGCTCCCCCGCGAGAGGCGAAGGAGATGGTGAAGAGCGCGATCGCGGCAAACGATGATTTGCGCATCAAGGGAGCCTCAGTGGAACCTTGGAAGTGAAACTGATTCTCAGCCGGGGCCGCAGAGCGGCGATGTCCTCGCTGGAGGAGAACCGAATCTCGACCGGCGAATTCCCCTCGGTAGTAGATCTCAGGACGATCGCGCGCGGGAGGGTGTCAGGCTTGTGGGTGCGCCAGAGCGTAAATGCGCGCGCAAGCTCGACGTTAGTGGGTCCTGAGTCGCCCGGCTTCAGCTTGAGCGTGTCGACGCTAATCGCGCCGATGATCTGCGCAGCCTTCGCGGGATCCGTTACGGCTCTGCCCGCCAGAACCACCTGCGGCAAGAGCGCGACGGTGTCTGTCGCATCGGGCCCCGTGTTCGGCAACTGATTGAGCAACAGCGTCGCGCGTATGACCGTCGACGAGTCGATGATGTTGGACGGAATGTTGAAGAGGATATAGATCCTCCGCGCGGGCAATCCGCCCACTGCGAGGACGCTGGCCGGCGCCGGCGGCGGAGACTTCGCGATCACCGTGTAGTCGGTGAGGTTGGCCGCACGGATGGACTCACCGACGGGAGTCTTCGAAAAGGGGATGACAGTCAGCGGCTTCGTGGTGGTGTCCGGCGTCGCGCGGAAGAACATCACCGGCCCGAATGAACCTTCGGTCGAGATGAAGCGTAGCTGCGTCGATCCCACGCTTACCGCGCGGAGCCCGACGCGGAGTGCTGCCCGGCTCTGAATCCTGGCGAGCACCGCCGCGTTCGAGATGAAATACTTCAGCGTATCGGTCAGCTCGGCTCGCGCGAAGGTCTGTGACGAGATGAACCGATCGGGCCGGAAAAGAGCCAGCACGGCCGCCGAAGACGTGTCGTTCGCCGTCGTGTCGACGTCATACGCTTCGATCGTGACCGGATCTGTGCCCTTGATCCTGGTCGTATCCAGCCTGAGCCGGATGTAGGCGCTGTCAACGCTGGCGATTGGCAGCACCGTGTCGCCGACCGGTTTGAAGGTCGCAGGCAGCGAGTCGAAGCGGATGATGACGCGGGTATCGAGCGAGTCTCCGCGCGACGCCAGTAGAAGTCCCGGCTCGGTTCCCAGCCCTGACAGGGCCGGCACCGCGGTGTCAACGACGACCGCGTCGATGGTGATGGTCTGGACGTCGCCACCGACACGGGGGCAAAGTATGGGGCAAACCCCCGAACTATCGAGATTCTCCGAACACGACAACATCGAAACAAACAAAGCCGCGGTCGCGAGCAATCGCGGCAGGATTGACGAAAGCTTCACTACACTCTTCCACGTGAAGGGTTCAGCACGAAAGCGTAGGGAAGCAGCTCGTGTAGCGTCCACGTTGCTTCCTTTCCCTCGCGCGTGTAACTGGAAATTTTGATGTTCGGCGCGAACTCGTTCAGGACCTGCCTGCACGCGCCGCACGGTGGCGTGGGCTCGCTGTCGTCCGTTGCAATGGCGATCTCGTCGAATTCAGTAAGTCCTTGTGAGACAGCAGAAGCCACCGCAATGGTTTCCGCGCAGATCGCGAGGCCGTACACCGAGTTCTCCATGTTGCAGCCCGTGACGAGCTTGCCGCTCTTGGTGCGCAGAGCAGCTCCGACTCGGAAGTTCGAAAAAGGAGCGTATGCGTTGTCCAATGCGCGCAACGCGGCCTCCCGGAGGGAGGTATCCTGCCCCGAGTCCCGCTTCATCAGACTACGAGCTCTGACAGAAACGATTTGCCGCAACCCCTGAAGGAGAGTCCAAACCATTCAGCAACGGTCGCGCCGAGGTCCGAGAATGTGTCGCGTTCCCCAAGGTCGCGCGGTACCACCCGCATGCCTCCTACCAGCAACGGCACCCGCTCTCGCGCGTGATCGGTGGATGGCGTTGTGGGATCATTGCCGTGGTCGGCCGTAATGAACAGCAGATCGTCCTCTTTGAGCCGCGATGTAATGGAAGGCAGTGCCGCGTCGAATTCGCGCAACGCACCATAAAACCCCGCAACGTCGTTGCGGTGCCCGTACAACTGGTCGAAATCTACTAGGTTGGCAAAGAGGAACCCACTTTCCGCAGTGGAGAGCCAATCCTTGATGCCGTTGATACCCTCCGCGTTCGATACAGTGTGGCGCGATGTGAGCGACCGTCCAGCGAACAGATCATCGACTTTGCCGACACCGGCGCGCGGGATTCCCGCTTTCGACAACGCATCCAGCAGCGTTTCCGAGGGAGGCTCGATCGAATAGTCGCGACGGTTTGCCGTCCGCCTGTAGCCGCCGGGCGCTCCCTCGAACGGGCGCGCGATCACTCGCGATACGTCATGGGGGGGCACGAGCATTCTTCGCGCGATCTCGCAGGCGCGATACAGCTCGTCGAGAGGAATGACTTGTTCGTCGGCGGCAATCTGAAAAACGGAATCTGCCGATGTGTAGACAATCCAGCTGCCGGTCGCGCGCTGCTCGGCCGCGTATTTCTGGATCACATCCGTCCCGCTTCCGACAACGTTTGCGATCACGCCGCGGCCGGTCTCTCGCGAAAATTTCTCGATCACCTCGCGCGGAAACCCATTGGGGAACGTCGGGAAGGCACTGTCGAGGTGGACTCCCGCAATCTCCCAGTGACCGGCGATGCTGTCTTTGCCCGCTGATGCTGGTCGCATCGTGCCCCAGGCCCCGACTGCGTCGCCACGGCGCCGCATCCCTTCGAGGGGACGAATATTTCCCAGCCCGAAACGCTCCAGACGTGGAAGAGCGAGACCACCGCACGCGCGCGCGA
>JAYWBE010000310.1:0-4531 GCA_043781715.1 Gemmatimonadaceae bacterium | reverse complement strand
CGAGCTGTTGAACGCCGACACCCCGTTCTTCCCTCTGGAGCTCGAAAACTCCGAAGTCATCCTGGTCTCGAAGGAGCGCGTCGCCGAAGCCGCAGCCGCAGCCGCAGCCGACCGTGGCGGCGACACCTCCGACCAGCCTCCGCGGGAGCCGCGAACCCCCACTGCTCTCCTGCAGGTCGTTCTCGTTGGAGGCGAGGTTCGCCTCGGCTCCATTCGACTCGACGCGCCGCCGGCCCGGGCGCGGGTGCTCGACTATCTGAACGCGCTCACGTCGCGGTTCCTCACTCTGTATACCTCAAACGAAGCGCGCCTGATCAATCGTTCCCTGATCGATCGCGTTCGTCCACTGGACTGACATGGCCCAGCTAGATCGCTTTCTCAACCTGCTCGTAACCAACAACGGCTCCGCTCTCATTCTCGCCGAGGGCGACGTCGCGACGGTTACCATCAAGGATTCCGCCCGTCCGGTGATGAAGCAGCAGCTCACCGGCACGCAGATACTTACGCTGGTGCGCGAGATCGCACCCCCCGACAAGCCGCACGCGCTCGATGCGACAGGTGCGGTGCGTTTTGAGTACTCATCAGTGGACGGGACGTTCGACGTGGCACTAACCCAGACCGGAAAGATCTTGGCGCGAATCGAGCCGAAAGCTGTTTCGACGAATGGGATCAAGCCCAACGCGGCGCCCGCAAAGGCTGCTGCACCTCAGGCTGTTCCTCCGCAGGCAGCACGTCCGCAGGCGCCCGCTCCGCAGGTTGCGGCGCCGCGTGTGGAAGCCGCTAAGGCCGGGACCCCGATGACGCAGGCAAGACGCGTCGCCGCAACCGGCAACCCCGCGTTCGACAAGATCGAGTCCCTGCTGCGAACACTGGTTGGCAACAAGGCGTCCGACCTGCACCTGCGCGCCGGCTCGCCGCCCTTGCTGAGATCGAGTGGGGAGATCGCTCCGATTCCCAATGAGCCGGCACTCAGCTCGGACGAAATCGACGCGATGTTGAACACCCTAATGCTCGAGCAGAACCGCGTTGAATTCAAGGAGCTCAACGACACGGACTTCGCGCACGAAATCCCCGGTCTCGCCAGGTTCCGCGGCAACGCTCTTCGGGAACGCAGAGGAACGGGCGCGGTATTTCGCGCCGTCCCGGCGTCGGTGGTGACGGTCGAGGAGATGGGCATCTCTCAGGAAGTGCAGCGCCTTTGTCATCTGACGAAGGGGCTCGTTCTCGTCACCGGTCCCACGGGCTCGGGAAAATCGACGACGCTGTGCGCGCTGATCGACCTGATCAACCGCACGCGCTCGGATCACGTCATCACGATCGAGGATCCGATCGAGTTCGTCCACGAGAGCAAGAAGTGCCTCATCACGCAGCGCCATGTGGGCGTGCACACGTCGTCGTTCAGGCACGCGCTTCGCGCCGCGCTTCGCGAAGACCCGGATATCGTGCTCGTTGGCGAGCTTCGCGACCTCGAGACCGTGTCGATGGCCATCGAGACCGCTGAGACGGGACACCTTGTCTTCGGCACCGTCCACACGTCGACCGCGGTCAGCACCGTCGATCGCGTCATCGATCAATTTCCACCCGACCGTCAGGCGCAGATCCGCGTGATGCTCTCCGAGTCGCTCAAGGGAGTCATCTCGCAGGTTCTCTGCAAGAAAATCGGCGGCGGCCGCGTCGCGGCGCGCGAGATTCTGCTCTCGACGCCCTCGGTCTCGAACCTGATTCGCGAAGGCAAGACCTTCCAGCTGCCCTCGGTGCTCCAGACATCGCGCAGACTCGGAATGGTGACGATGAACGACGCGCTGATCGACCTCGTCGATTCGAAGCAGGTAGAGCCGCAGGAAGCGTATCTCAAGGCTACCGACAAGTCCGGCATCCTGCACATGCTGAAGCAGCGTGGCAAGGATATCAGCTTCGCCGATGTCGAAGACGCAAAGGCCGCAGGAGCAGCGCACGAAGCACCGGCAAAGTCGGGGGGTCGAACGGTCCCCGCTCGCTAGCGCTATGGTGCTGATTGAGAAAACGCCCTCCACGATTCGGAGGGCGTTTTTGTTGCGTTGAGCGTTGCGATCGACGGCATTCGCTGCCGGTATGGCGGAGGGGATCCTCTTCGACGGCTACGCTCGCTTGGTCGAAGCCCCTAACTGCGCTCCTTCGCTCCGCTCAGTCGCGGGTCTCCTCCGGGCGCTCACCCACGCGGGCGATCTAGGGATTCTGCTGAGACGTGTCAAGCATACGCTGCTGCCTCGCCGTGGCGGAGTCGGCCACCGTCATGGATTTCTTGACCGCCCTGGCGCCGGGGATCGTGGAGTTGGCAAGAATGCTGTCCTTTTCGCGCTGCGTAAGCGCCGGCTTGTTCTCCGCCGATTCGTCCTTGCCACAGCCGACGAGGACGAGCGTGAGGACGGCGCCAGCGAGTGCAATTGCGCGTTTTGACATAAGGGCCTCGATCAGGTGGGCGGGTTTGTTGAACGCTGCCAGGAATCTGGTTTAGCGGGGAGGCCGCCGTCGAGCCGCTTTTTTCTTTCGCGGCGCTCTTCCCTTGGCGTTTCGTCCTGGAGCGCCGACTCTATAGTGAAGGCGCACCACTCCGTCCTCGTACTGTCGCGACGAAACCAGATCGAGCTGTAACTCGCGGTGACGGCGCGGAACAAGTGGAATTCCATCGCCGATCAGAACAGGGATGACGTGAATGATGAATTCGTCGATGGCCCCCGCATCGAGGAAGGCGCCATTCAATGCCGCGCCACCCACCAGCCAGATATCCTTTCCCTTCTGCTTCCGCACGCGCTCGACGAAGCCGCCGACGTTCTCATTCACAAATTCGATGTCCTTCGCCGGCGCCGGACTCGATCGCGTGAAAACGTAATTCTTTTTGCCCGGGTAAGACGTCTGGCCCCACGTGAGCCCGAGGTCGTATGTCTTCTTCCCCATGATTATCGTATCGATCGTCTTGTAGAAGTCGGCCATGCCGTAGTCGCCCGAGCCTTTGGGGCGATCGAGCCACTTCACATCTCCGTCGGGCCTCGCGATGTAGCCGTCCGCGCTCACCGCGATGTAGGCGATGATCTTCCGCTTCAATGGCGCCGCCATACTTCCGCGTCAATTTGGCCGATTATGCGGACGCTCCAGCCGCAGCTCCGTCGGCAATCGGCACCGCGCTCCCGCCCCTCGGCCTGAAGAGCAGCGCGAACAGGATGAAGACCACGAGCGCCCCGGCGGATGGAACGAGCCAGATCGAATGCCAGTCGTGCGTGACCTTGAGGCACTCGTGCGCAGCCGCAGCTGCGTCGGTGCACGATGGGTTCGGCGTCGCGTACCGGTTCACCACAGTGCCCGATACAAACGCGCCAATGAAGTAGCCGAGCCCGTTGGTAACGAAGTTGATGAGTCCCTGCGCTGCGGCACGAACCTTCTCGCCCGCGCGCTGGTCGGTATAGATCTGACCGCTGACGAAGAAGAAATCGTAGCAGACGCCGTGGAGCAGAATCCCGATGTAGATGAGCGACATCACTGGGCCGACCGCACCCATCCCGAATGCCAGGTATCGGAGCGCCCACGCCGCCATGCCCACAAGCATGATGACCTTGATGCCGAACTTCCGCAGCGCGAAAGGCAGCAGCAGCATGAAAAAGATCTCGGACATCTGCCCGAACGTCTGAATGAAGGCCGGATCGGGCGCCTTGATCTCGTTCAGGAATGGATTGGCGAACGTGTAGTAGAACTGGAGCGGGATGCAAAGAAGGAACGATCCCGCTACGAAGATGAAGAAATCGCGGTTCTTCAGTAGAGCAAGTGCATCCAGCCCGAGCGCATCGTGCACGCTGAAGCTCGAGCCAGCCGCTTTCGGTGGGGTGTGCGGCAGCACGAGCGAGTATACCGCCATGACTATCGAAGCGCCGGCAGCGAGCCGCATCGGGAGAACGAGCGCGTCGGCGTGAAAAACCTTTCCAACCAGGATTCCCGCGACGATCCACCCGATCGTTCCAAGAACGCGTATGAAAGGAAAATCACGGCCGGGATCGCGCACGTGGTGAAACGAGATCGAGTTAGTGAGCGACAGCGTCGGCATGTAGCACAGCGCGTACAGAATGAGCAGCGGATAAAAAGTCGCGAACGTCGTCTGTAGCGAGACGAGATACATCAGGATGCCGCCGATCAGGTGCAGCAGGGCGAGAAGCTTCTCGCTCGAGAAGTAGCGGTCGGCTACGACACCCATGAAAAACGGCGATACCAGAGCCGCAATCGCCGTCGCACCGTACGCGAGCCCGATCTGGCGGTCGGTGAAGTGCAGCGTCTGCCCGAGATACGTGCCCATCGTCACGAACCAAACCCCCCAAATGAAATACTGGAGGAACATCATTGCAGAGAGACGCGCCCTCGCGCTCACGGAAGCTCCCTGATCCGAACATTCCGGATGGACAGCGCTCCGTCGTGATCACCCTGAATTGCGATGTAGCCCTTCGCGGCGGTCCCGTATTTCGGATACGCCACGAACTTGCTCGCCTTGACTTTCGCTTGCCAATCCGCG
>JAYWBE010000309.1:0-4551 GCA_043781715.1 Gemmatimonadaceae bacterium | reverse complement strand
TGAACTGTGGCGCAACTATGCACTCGACGAAAAGGCTGGATACCGCCTCGGCGGTCTCGTCATCGACGGGCACGGTGAATGAGATCACGGAGCCGAAGGCCGAAACCGGATCGCAGGCGAGAGCCTTCTTGTAGGAGTCGAGAGCGCTGATGCCGGTCGCGAGTCCGCACGGCGTGGTGTGCTTGACGATGGCGCAGGCGATCTCGTCCGCAAATGGATCAGTAGCGAAAAGAGCGCCCTCGAGGTCGAGGAGGTTGTTGAAGGAAAGCTCCTTTCCCCCTTTCTTATCCAGCGCGGCGATCCCGCCGTTCCGGCGTTCGACATAGAAAGCGGCTCGCTGGCCCGGGTTCTCGCCGTACCGGAGCGAGGTTTCTTTCTCGAGTGAAATGGTGATGCGATCGGGAAATACCTCCGAGCGCTCGCAACCGAACCAATACGCGATGGCGGCGTCGTATGCCGCCGTGCGCGCGAAGACCTTCTCGGCGAGCAGACGTCGCAGGTCCACGTCGTCGTCTTTCGCTTCGAGTGCCGCGAGGACGCGTCCGTAGTCAGCGGGATCGACCACCACTGTGACGGACGCAAAGTTCTTGGCTGCCGACCGGAGCATCGATGGTCCGCCGATATCGATCTGCTCGATAATCTCCTCCGGCTTGGCGCTGGGGCGTGCCGCAGTCTCCTCGAACGGGTAGAGATTCACGGCCACAAGGTCTATCGGCGCGATATTATGCTCCGCCAGCGCCTTCACGTGCCCGGGGGAATCACGTCGCGCCAGCAACGCGCCGTGTATCGCCGGGTGCAGCGTCTTGACGCGGCCGTCCAGCATTTCGGGAAAATGCGTTATGTCGCTGACATCTCGCACGCTGACGCCTGCCGCGCGCAGCGCTTTGGCTGTGCCCCCGGTGGAGACAAGATCCCACCCGAGGGTGATCAAGCCTTTGGCGAAGTCGACGAGACCAGTCTTGTCGGAAACGGAGAGTAGTGCGGTGGGCATGTCAGGCAGAAGTTTTCGATTCGAGTTGTTGTAGCATCGCCACCATCTCGACGGTGCGCGGATAAACGATATGCTCCACGTTCAGCACGCGTGCGGCGAGGGATTCCGCGGTGTCCGATTTCTCCACCGGAACGCGCCACTGCGCGACGATGGGTCCACGGTCGTAGTCGTCGTCGACCAGATGGACGGTCACCCCGGTCTCCTTCGCGCCCGAAGCGATCACGGCCTCGTGAACGCGTGCACCGTACATGCCTTCGCCCCCGAAAGCGGGGAGAAGGGCGGGATGAATGTTGATGATTCGCCCGGCGTATTCATGGATCACTTTGCTTGGGATCCGCTTCAGGTATCCGGCGAGCACGACCAGGTCGATACGGAATTTGCGAAGCAGCGCGAGGAGCTGTGACCCATCGTCGGCCGGGTCGAAATTCGCGATGTCGATCGATGCTGCCGCGGCGCGAATGAGCGCCGGGGAATCCGCGCGATTCGACGCGACGAGGACGACCTTCGCGATCCGCTCACGCGCGAGATTCTCGAAATGGTCGACGATTGCCTGGAGATTTGAGCCGCGTCCGGAGACGAGCACGGCGAGTCGTGACGGCATCCCCGATTTTACGCCGCGCCGTGCCTCTCAGGAAGAGCGAAAAAGCATTTCGACAGCGTCTTTGAGCGAGGCCGCGGTCTCGATCCCGTCCTCTTGCGCTTTGCGACGATCTTCGTCCGTGGTCATGCGGGAGGAAATCATGACTCCGCGGCCGCCGAGTGTTTTTGACGCGATCACATCGCGCCACCGATCCCCCACGTAGGCCACGTTCTTCGAGTCGAGCCTGAAGTCACGCATTGCATCCTCGAACATCTTCGTCGCCGGCTTCCGGCAATCGCATGGCGCGACGCTCGGATGGTGCGGGCAATAGTAGCTCGCGTCGATGTGCGCGCCCTGCGCTTCGAGGAGCGACTCGAAATGCCGTCGGACCGCCTCGTAATCTTCCACCTTGAAAATGCCCCGCGCGATCCCCGACTGATTCGTGACGACTATTGCCGGCACCTTCGCGTCGTTGATTCGCTTGACCGCGGCCGCCGCGCCGGGAATGAGGCGCACCTGGGTCGGAGACTTGATGAAGTGCGCGTCTTCGATGACCGTGCCGTCGCGGTCGAGAAAGACCGCGTCGGGAACGCTCTTCACGCCCGCGCCTTGACGATCGCCTGGACGAGCACCCCGTCTTCGCGCGGGAGCACACTGCGGAGGTCGAGCAGCAGCTTTCCATCCGCGATTCGTCCGATCACCGCCGGCTCACCGTGCCGCAACTTCTCTTCCATACGCTCGGCGTCCGTGCTCAGCACGACTGCTCTCGAGGCGATATCGGCGGTGGGGAACGCGCCTCCGCCGACGCTCGCCGTGCTCGGGGCCACTTCCGCATCGATGCTGCTCGAGCGAAGCGAGCTCACCACCGAGCGGGCGCGCGACTCGATTTGCTCAATACGTTCGGTCAGCATCGCCAGTACGGGAATTTCCTTGAGAGCGCGCTCGGGCTCGAGGTAGACCCTGAGTGTCGCTTCGAGCGCGGAGAGAGTGAGCTTGTCTACTCTCATCGCCCGTGCAAAGGGATTTTTTCGGAGTCTGGCAATCGCGGCGCCGCGGCCGAGTATGATTCCGGCCTGTGGGCCGCCAAGAAGCTTGTCTCCGCTCATGAGCACGAGCGTCGCGCCCGACGCCAGCGCGACCGACGCGGTGGGCTCGCCCGAAAGTCCGTAGTCGTCCAGCGGAAGGAGGAGGCCGCTGCCGAGATCATGAATCACTGGCAGGCCATGCTCGGCGGCGATGAAGGCCAGGCGCTCGACGCTCACCTCCGCCGTGAAGCCCTCGATCGTGAAGTTGCTACGATGCACTTTCACTATCGCAGCCGTCTTCGGGGTGATGGCCCGCCGATAGTCGTCGTCGTGCGTGCGGTTGGTGGTTCCTACCTCGACGAGCTTGGCGCCGCTGCGCGCCATGATATCCGGAATCCGGAAGCTGCCGCCGATCTCGACGAGCTCTCCCCTCGAGACCAGAACTTCCTTCTTCTGCGCAAGTGCGTTGAGGGTGAGCACCAACGCCGCCGCGCAGTTGTTTACTACGAGCGCATCCTCCGCACCAGTGAGCTGTTGCAGCAGCGCGACACAGTGCGAATAGCGCGATCCGCGCTGTCCCGTCTCGATGTCGTACTCGAGATTGCTGTATCCTTCGGCGACGTGCCCGATCGCGCGGATCGCGACGTCAGCGAGCGGCGCGCGTCCGAGATTCGTGTGGAGCACGACTCCAGTCGCGTTGATCACGCGTCTCAGCGATGGGCGGGTTGCGTCACGCACTGCCGACGCGATCGTCTCGACCCACTGCTCCTCCGTTGGCTGCGCGCCTCCAGCTGTCCGCGCGGCCTCGACCGTGCTTCGCACCGCATCGACGACGACTCTTCTCGGGTGCTGCTCGAGAAGCCATTTCACCCCCGACGTCTCGAGCAGGGTGTTGACGCTGGGCAGATCGCGCCGGGAGTCCTTCATTTCTTGACCGGAGGTGGTGTTGGGGGAGGAACGGCCCCCGGCTTGGCGGCAGGCGCAACCCGTGGCGCGGGCGCTGGCGGAGTGTAAGCGCGCTCGCTGTCGCCGGTTCGTCCGAGCAATCCGCGAATGCCTATCGCGCGCACGTGGTAGGTGAGCTTTGGCGTGAGCGGATGCTGTAGCTTGATTCTCGCCTCGTTGATCGGCACAGGGCGCGGCATCACGGGTTTCGCCACGAGTGACGTGTCGCGACGACCCCGCGGCGGAGCGCGTACAGGCGTCGGAACGCCGGCCGCGGGCTTTGGCGCGCCTGCGGGATTTACGCCGACGCCGGGATTTACAACGGCAGCGGGATTTAGCCCGGCAGCGGTATCTTTGGGGGGCGGACCCGCGCTCACGATCGGAACCGGCGACGAGTCGGGCGCAATCACAGCGAAGTTGGCGGCAGTGAGCGCCTGTGTCGGATCCACCGGCTTGTCGAAGGCCACTTGCAGCGTTAGCGAATCCAATGCCCTCACCTCGCGAATCCTCGGCGGCACCGTGTCGTGCGTGAAGATTACTAGATCGGTCCGGGCGCTATCCGCAAGATTGATGGAGAGGCTGTCCCACGGCTCGCTCGGATCGATTGCCAGATTCCTGTTGCGATCGAGATACGCGCGCACCGTGTAGCGCGCGGGCGGGACGTGCTCGATGACGAACGCGCCGCTGGAATCGGCGAGCGCTACGAAGGGGTGAATGCTGTCAGGCGGCACGAACGATTCGATCAGCGCGCCGCTGGCCGGCGAGCCGGACACCCAATCGAACACGTGGCCGGCGAGCCTTGTGCGCGGGATCGTTGTCCCCGTCGAAAAGAAGGTCGAGACTCCGGTGTTGCGGACATTTCCCCGAAGGTCGGCCAGACCCTTCATCATGATCACGGTGTAGGGCGTATTGGCGCGCCAGCCGTGCGCGGGCTTGACCCCGATTGCATCGCGATGCCAGGACGCATCCGGGACTCCGTCACGAGGAGAGATCAGGAAGAGATCGCCCAG
>JAYWBE010000308.1:0-4561 GCA_043781715.1 Gemmatimonadaceae bacterium | reverse complement strand
CGATCTATCGACAGTGGTACGGCGATCTACAGGCGTGCTCGGGGCTCAGGGGGAACCTTGACGCAATCCGCTTCTACACGGCCGAGCGAATTACCGTGAACGGTAGCGATAAATACGGCTACTGGCTGCCAGGTCACAGCATTGTGCTACGGGATAACATGGTGGCCATTGAGTGGCTGGTGAAGCACGAAGAAATGCACGACTTGGTAAACAGTGGAACGCACCCGCCGAAATATTTCAACGGTGTCTGCGGCAATCTAGGGAGCTAGGGGGAATGATCCGGTACTACGTTCTTACTACGTTTGGGTCTGCCAAAGTCGGACATCTCGGCTGGCAGATTCGGACGGAGCAAGACATTTTCCCTATGAAACCGGACACCATGTCCTGATCTCGGAATCCTTCTCCATAAATGGGGTTCAGGGGGTCGCGGGTTCAAATCCCGCCGTCCCGATTTGCACCGCCAGAGATACGGCTCGCACCCCGAGGCAGACTGAGCGTGAATGTGCTCCCTTTTCCAAGAGCGCTCTCGACCGTCAGGTCCCCTTCCATGGCGCGCGCTAGTTGGCGGCTGATCGCGAGGCCCAACCCGGTTCCTCCGCTCGCGCGAGTCAGCGACGCGTCGAGCTGAACGAACGCCTCGAACACAGATTCGAGCTTGTCGGTGGGAATACCCACACCTGTGTCCTCCACACAGAGGCGGATCTCGTCTGCAGTCTCCCCTACGGTAATTCTCACAGTTCCGCCCGCAGCGGTGAATTTGACCGCGTTGGAGAGAAGATTGAGCACGATCTGTTCGACGCGCTCGCGATCCGCGTGAAAGACGAGAGCTGGATCGCCGGGCTCCACTTCGAGCCGCAGCTCGCCCGCTCGGATCTGCGGCTCGATCATCGAGTACACACTCTCGACGACCATCCGTACGGATACCATCTCGAGCTGCAGCAGGAACTGACCGGACTCGACCTTGCCAAGGTCCAGAAGTTCATTCACCAGCTGAAGGAGATGCGCCTGGTTGTGCCGGATGCGCGCGAGGTATTTGCGCTGCTCATCGGTAAGTGAGCCGTGAATCCCTTCTTCGAGCAGGGCGGTGTAACCACCGATCGCGCCGAGTGGCGTGCGCAGCTCGTGGCTGATCATGTTCAGGAAGCGAGTCTTTGCCTCATTGGCAGTCTGGGCTGCGTGCCTCGCCTCTTCCGCCTCGGCTCGCGCGCGATCGCGCTCCTGGAGCGACGCTTCGGTCGTCGCGAGAGATCGCGCAAGCTCCTCCGTCTTCGCTTCCAACGCGTTCTTGGTTCGGATGAGCTCCTGCTCCGCGCGCTGTCGCGCCAGAAGTATGCTCGTGGCGTTCTGCAGCGCCACGGAATGCAGCAAACTCTCCTCGTCGCCGTCCATGTTCGTCACCCCAATATCAGCTCTGACGCGAGAGCCGTGCCCCTGACACGCGCCTGAATCTTTGCGAAGGCGGTGTCGCGGCTCGTTGACGTATCATCGCTGAACGGCGCGAATCCGCAGTCGTCAGTGGTTCCCAGCTGCTCGATGGGAATGTATTTCGCCGCTTCAAGAACTCGGTCCCGGACCTCGTCGGCCGTGTCGATGCGCGGATCTATCGGCGAAACCACGCCGACGAAAATGCGCGGATCCGGTTTCATGTGCTGGCGGATGATCTTCAGCACCCGCACGCGGTCCCTTTCGCCGGCAAGCGCAATACAGAAGTAGCCAACGTTCATCTCGAATAGCAACGGCAACATTTCGGCGTAATCGACATCCCCGCTGTGGGTCGAATCGAGGTCGGCGCCGGGACAGGTGTGCACACCGATGACTTTGCGCTCCTCGAAAGAAAATCGCGCCAGTGCAAGATTATTCAGATCGACGAAGCTGCTGAGAAGTTGCCCGGACGGATCGATCTTCATCGCCAGTCTGGCTTCGGTGAAGTCGATCTGAACCTTGAACGCGCCCTTTTTCAGACAACGGCGGATCTCCTTTTCGTGCTCGCGCAGCAAATCCTCTATGAATTCATCGCGCGAATACCCGGGAATCTCATCGGCGGGGTACATGAGGCTCAGTGCGGACGGGGAGATCACAGCCTGCTTGAGCGGCCGGTGTGCGTACCGTAGCGCTACATCCAGGTAGCTGTCGGCATAACGCTTATATCGAAACGGGCCCTGTGTCAGCCGCGGCATGCGCCGCGTATGGCCGGCCGCAAAAGGAATCTTGAACCCGTCCGGAGCGGTATTCGACAGTCCATGTACCGAGTACGTCCAGAAGTTCTGGAATTTCCTTTGCTCACCGTCAGTGATGACGGGTGAGCCGGTGGCCTCGAACCGCTCGATCGTGTCCCGTACCGCCGCTTCGTAGAGCGGATCGAGGTCGGGGTCCGCAATACTTCCCGCGGCGACTGCCTTGATCAACGCTATTGGTCGCGGGATGCTGCCGATTGGCTCCGTCGGGATTGTCATCCGTTCTATTCTCGCGTGCAATCGGTCGGTCGAACGCTGATTGATCTCTGACTCGCGCAGCCCTTCAATGATAACTCAAATGTTCCGGCTCGGCGTTACTGGCAGGGCGCTAGTCCAGCGGGGGGGACGGAGCATCGCTCTTGCATCGGCACCTCACGGGGATTGTCGTCAGAAACGGCGGTCGTCGGCACACGATCGCCGTAGTCTCGTTTCAAGATACCCGCACGATTCCGATCGCCAATACGTCATCTGAGTCAGCAGTGGTACATCCGAGCAGACGACTCGGCATTCGAATGCTGGAGTTGGACAGCGGCCCATTATCGGTAAGGGAGGAGTAGATGCACAACGATCATGTCGGCGCAGCCTCACTGCGACGCGCGGCTCTCGTGACGGCAATTGCGATTTCACTCGTGACGAACACGGCGTCGGCTCAGGCGCGCGCACGCTCTGCCAGAAAATTGCCGCCGGCGGATTGGACGCAAGTGGAGCAGGCGCTCGGCCGCACGGGCACGCCCAATCCGGGCGACGTGATGAAATTCAGCTTCCCGCGCACCGATCTCAAGATCGTGGTAGCTGGAATCACGCTCAAGCCCGCGCTCGCTCTTGGATCCTGGGTAGCCTTCGAGCGGATTGCGGATCATGCTATGGTGATGGGTGACATCGTGCTGCTGGAGAGCGAGGTAGCGCCCGTGATGGGGAGCCTGCAACAGAATGGGATCGAGCAGACGGCGCTGCACAATCATTTGCTCGGTGAGTCACCGCCGGTCGTCTACATGCATATTCGCGCGATCGGCAACGCCGCAAGGATTGCGAGAGCGGTGCGAGCGGCGCTCGAGTTCACGAACACACCTCTGGGCGCGCCGACCTCCGCCACCTCGACTCCCTTCGACTTCGACACCGCTGCCGTCGCCAAGGAGATAGGGATCCGCGGGAAGGTGAACGGAGGTGTGTATCAGCTGAGCGTCCCGCGCCGCGAGAAAATTCTCGAAGACGGGCACGAGATCCCAGCCTCGATGGGCGTCGCCACCTCGATCAACTTTCAACCAACAGGGGTAGGGACGGCCGCGATCACCGGAGATTTCGTCTTGGTGGCGCGGGAAGTAAATCCGCTGCTGTGGACGCTCAGCGAGAATGGTATCCGGGTTACGGCGATTCACAGTCATATGATCAACGAACAGCCTCGCCTGTTTTTCATGCATTTCTGGGCGAACGGCGACGCCGTGCCGCTTGCGCACGGCCTCCGCGCAGCGCTCGACCGGACGGCCTCGAAGAAATGAGCAGCGCGAAAAGGCGCGTTGATCCTTCCACCACTACTGAAAACCCGCCATGCCTCCAGTACGAAGCGTCGCCGTGTTAATCGGCAGTCTCCGCAAAGAGTCCCTGACCCGCAAAGTCGCGAACGCCGTCATCAAGCTCGCTCCGCCCTCGCTCAAGTTCGAGATCGTCGAAATCGGCCAGGTGTCACTCTACAATCAGGATCTCGAGAGCACACCGCCCGCCGACTGGCTGGCGTTTCGGAACAAAGTCCGCGCTGCCGATGCGGTGCTTTTTGCGACTCCTGAATACAACCGTTCGGTCCCCGGGTCCCTCAAGAACGCGATTGATGTCGGGTCGCGTCCGAAGGAGAGCAACGCGTTCAACGGCAAGCCGGGCGCGGTGATCAGCGTTTCTCCGGGCGCGCTCTCCGCGTTCGGCGCCAACCATCATCTGCGACAGATGCTGGTCCCCCTCGACGTGCCCGCGATGCAGCAGCCCGAAGCCTATATCGGAGGAGCCAACAAGTTGTTTGACGCGAGCGGGAATCTGACCAACGACTCAACGCGAGATTTTCTCAGGAATTTCGCCGACTCCTTTGCTCGCTGGATCGAGCTCATTCTCGCCGGTCGGTAGATCGTTGCCGCACCCCACAGGCACAAAAGAAAAACGGAGCGTCTCTCGACGCTCCGTTTGTCTCAGGCCAGCTTCAGCCTAACTAGTTAGACGCAGGTGATCACGCCATTGGTCATGGTGCAAACCTTGGCAGACTGCGAGTGCGTAGCAGTTCCGCTCCATGAAGGCGGCGGGCCGGCGAGGTTCGTTATGACGACCGTGACGTTCTGCGACGGGCT
>JAYWBE010000307.1:0-4593 GCA_043781715.1 Gemmatimonadaceae bacterium | reverse complement strand
TCATCTACGGGATTCGCATGCTCCAGGAGAAGGTGAAGAACGAGCGGTCTTCTGACGCGGGAATCCGTGACGAGATGGAGCCCGATCCTTTGAGCCAGCTCTACATCCCGCCGTCCGTGATCGACGAGCTGGGTGAGCCATTCGGAAATTCCGTAAACCAGACCAGGTCCGGACTGTGACCCGATTCGAGGTCGTGAAGACCGGAGCGAACGCGACGGGCGCCCAACCGGCAACGCAGCGGAACGTTTCCCACCGCGGCGCCGAGGCGAATCCATCGGCCAAGGCGCTTCAGGAGAAATTCTCCGCGGCGATCAAGCGCGTCGAAGTGATCTGGGCCGAGACGATCGTCTACGTCGATCCGGCGTCGGCGCACGAGATCATCCGGTGGCTGCACGACGATCCGTCGCAGCAGTACGACTTCCTCAGCGACGTTACTGCCGTCGAGTATCGCGACGCGGAAGTGCCGATCGAGGTTGTGTGGCATCTGCGGTCGCTTCCGTACCGGCGATTCCTCCGCATCAAGGCGCAGCTGCCCAAAGGAACGCCGCTCGAGATCGACAGCGTGTGGGACATCTATAAGTCGGCCGACTGGCTCGAGCGCGAGTGCTACGACATGTTCGGCATCCGGTTTCGTGGGCATCCCGATCTCCGCCGCATCCTGATGTGGGAGCAGTACAAGGAAGGCTATCCGCTGCGCAAGGATTTCCCTCTGCGCGGGCGGTTCAGCCGTTCGGAGCAGCTGCGTCAGGCACTCGCTCAGAATCCGGAAGCGCGCTATTCGATGGAGGAGCTCACGATCGCCGACGCGTTCGCAGAGCTTCCCGAGGACATGAGAGAGAGACTGAGCAAGGGCGAGAGGACCGGCGAGTAGATGTCAAAGCACACAGTCGAAGTAGAGCTCTCGACATCGGGTCTCGACGCGCAGGGACGGCCACAGCGCATTCCGCTCGTAACGAACGACGGTGGAGCGGCGGTCGCCGTCCAGCCGCCACCGGGTCTCGAGCCGGATCTCGAGGGTGAGCACATGCTCATCAACATTGGCCCTCAGCATCCCGCCACGCACGGCGTTTTGCGCCTCGTGCTGGAGCTCGATGGAGAGACTGTCGTGCGCTGCATTCCGCACATCGGCTATCTCCACTGCGGGTTCGAGAAGATCGGTGAGTACCGGCAGTACAACCAGATAATCTGCTGGACCGATCGCGAGGACTATCTCAATTCGATCGGCAACAACGTGGCGTTTGCCCTTGGCGCCGAGCGGCTGTTCGGAATCGAGATCACGGAGCGGTGCAAGGTTCTGCGCGTCATCGCGTGCGAGTTGTCGCGCATCATGTCACACCTCGTTTGGCTCGGCACCTTCTGCATTGACATCGGAGCATTCACGCCATTTCTCTGGGCGTTTCAGCGGCGGGAAGAGATCTACCGGCTAATCGAGAAGTGGGTGGGCGCGCGGCTCACGACGTCGGCAACGCGAGTCGGTGGAATGGCCGCCGATATTCCGAGCGGATGGATGGATGGGCTCAGGCAGTTCATCCGCACTTTCCCGCACACACTGGACGAGATCGACCGCGTACTGACGAGAAATGCGATCTGGGTCGGCCGCACCGTCGGACTCGGCGTCATGACACCGGAAGAAGCGATCAACTGGGGACTTTCGGGGCCGATGCTTCGGGCGTCCGGCGTCGACTACGACGTGCGCAAGGATTTTCCGTATCTCGATTACGAGACCTACGACTTCGAGGTGCCGGTTGGCACGAACGGCGATGTCTATGATCGTTATCTCGTCAGGTTCGAGGAGCTACGCCAATCCCTGCGTATCCTCCAGCAGGCGGCCGACCGGCTGCCCGACGGTCCGGTGAACATCGACGACCCACGCGTCATTCTTCCTCCCAAGTCCAAAGCGACGAGCGAGATGGAATCAATGATCCATCATTTCAAGGTGGTGATGGAAGGTCCGCGTCCACCGATCGGCGAATCGTACGTCGCCGTCGAGAGCCCAAAGGGGGAAAAGGGCTACTATATGGTATCCGATGGCACGGCGAAGCCTGTGCGCTGGAGGATTCGCCCGCCGTCGTTCGTCAATCTCGCGGCAATACCAAAGATGGTCGAAGGCCATCTGCTTTCGGACGTCATCGCCATCAACGCCAGCATCGACATCGTCATGGGAGAGATCGACCGTTGACACCTGACTTGGTCGGCGGCCTGGAATCTCCCGACTACGCCTCGCACGACGGTGCGGGGCACGGGCCCTACACTCCGGTTTTTACTGGAGACGCGAAGCGCGAGCTGGATAAGCTCCTCACGCACTATCCGACGAAGATGGCGGCGCTGCTTCCCGCCCTCTGGATCGTGCAGCGCGAGCGCGCGTGGGTGAGCGAGGAGGGAATGGCTGAAGTCGCCGGACTCCTGGACCTCACGCCCGCCTACGTCAAAGGCGTCGTGACCTTCTACACGATGTACCATCAGCACCCAGTGGGAAAATATTTCATCCAGGTGTGCACGACGTCACCTTGCGGTATCTGCGGCGCGGAAGATGTCGTCAAGGCATTTGTGCGCCACACCAACACCGGCGAGCTGGGCCTCACCTCACCGGACGGCCGCTTCACCGTGATCGAGGTGGAATGCCTCGGCGCCTGCGGATTCGCGACGCCGGTGATGGTCAACGAAGAGTTCATCGAATCAATGACTCCCGACAAAGTCCCCGAACTTCTCGCACGGCTCCCATAATGGGCTACCCGCACCATCCCCATCCGAGGGAAACGACGGTTCTCTCCAAACACTTCGGCGAGGCCGATGCGCGCACGCTTGGCGGCTGGAAAAAGCGCGGAGGCTACAAGGCGCTCGAGAAGGCGCTCGGAATGCAGCCGGCCGACATCGTGAACGTCGTGAAGGAGTCCGGCCTGCGCGGAAGGGGAGGAGCCGGATTCCCGACCGGCATGAAGTGGTCATTCATGAAGCCGGGCGATGGAAAGCCGCACTATCTCTGCTGCAACGCCGACGAATCCGAGCCGGGAACGTTCAAAGATCGCGAGCTGATGCGCTGGACGCCGCACGCGCTCGTTGAGGGCTGCGCCATCGGCGCGTACGCGATTGGAGCGGAGACTGCCTACGTCTACATCCGCGGCGAGTTCACCGAGCCCCTTCACTGGATGGAGCAAGCGGTGAAGGAAGCTTACGCCGCCGGCATCCTCGGCAAGAACGCGATGGGCAGCGGAAAGCGGATCGACGTGCACGTGCACAAGGGAGCCGGCGCCTACATCTGCGGCGAAGAGACGGCGCTCATGGAGTCGCTCGAGGGTCGTCGCGGCAATCCGCGGATCAAGCCTCCGTTTCCCGCGGTGTCGGGCGTCTTCGGCATGCCGACCACGATCAATAACGTCGAGACCCTCATCGCCGCCGCTCCGATTCTCCTCAACGGCGCCGACTGGTACAAGAAGATGTCGCTGTCGAATCCGAAGAGCACTGGCACCAAGCTCTTCTCGGTCTGCGGCAATGTGCAGCGTCCCGGCACTTACGAGGTCGTAATGGGGTTCCCGTTCAAGGAATTCCTGTACGATCTCTGCGGCGGTCCGCTGCACGGCCGCAAGTTCAAGGCGGTGATTCCGGGTGGGGCATCCGTTCCCATCCAGACCATGGAGGAAGCCGAAGCCACGCTCATGGATTACGAGGGCTTCGTTGCTGGGGGATCAATGCTCGGCTCCGGTGGCGTCATCGTCATCGACGACGCCCAGCCGATGGTGACGGTGATCGCGCGCCTCGCGCGCTTCTTCGCGCACGAGAGCTGCGGCCAGTGCACACAATGCCGCGAAGGCACTGCCTGGACCACTAAAATTCTCGAGCGCATCAGAGATGGCGAGGGAACTGTCGAGGACCTCGACACGCTCCTCGACATCGGCGAGCAGATGACGGGGAAAACGATCTGCGTGCTCAGCGATTCGTGCGCGGTACCGGTCATATCGGGCATCAAGAAGTTCCGCGGAGAGTTCGAGGCGTTGATTCAGGGCAGGCGCTTTCACCCTGTGACCGCGGCGGTGGCGTGATGGCGGACAAGAAAATGGTGAGCCTCACGATCGAGGGCCGGCCCGTCAGTGTTGCGGAGGGAACGACGATTCTCGAGGCGGCGAAGACCGCGGGGATTCTCATTCCGCACTACTGCTATCATCCGGGGCTTCCGATTGCGGGCGTCTGCCGCATGTGCCTCGTCGAAGTCGAGAAGGCGCCCAAGCTCGCTCCTTCCTGCGCCACCACGGTGGCCGAGGGCCAGGTGGTCCACGTGTATTCCGAGAAGTCGCTCGACGCGCGCAAGGGCGTACTCGAGATGCTTCTGATCAATCACCCTCTCGATTGTCCGATCTGCGATCAGTCGGGCGAGTGCGAGCTCCAGGATTACACCTATCAGGAAGGGCGTGAGGATTCGCGCTACCGCGAGCCCAAGCGCTTCAATCCCGCCGAGGACTTCGGCGGGGACGTGATCTACGTTCCGAACCGCTGCATCCTGTGCACACGCTGCGTCCGATTCATGGAAGACGTCGCGCACGATCCGGCACTGAACGTCAGTGAGCGCGGCGACCGCGCGCTGATCGGCAAGTTCGAGGG
>JAYWBE010000306.1:0-4596 GCA_043781715.1 Gemmatimonadaceae bacterium | reverse complement strand
AATTCAGAAGTACAACAACAACAGGAGATGTAAATGAATACCAGCAGCATCAATTGTCACAAAATCTATCGAGGCGTAGCGGCTGCGATTGCGGTTCTATGCATCGCGAGCGGAAACCTCTTTGCTCAGAACTCTACCGGCACCATCCGCGGCACGGTTAGCGGAACGGGCGGTGCGCCGATCGCAAGCGCGCAGATCGCCGCCCAAAACATCAGCAGTGGTGTGCAACGAAATGCGCAATCGAACGACGCCGGCTTTTACACACTGGTCGGACTCGTTCCGGGCACCTATCTCGTGACTGTCCGCAGAATCGGCAACGCGCCGCAGACTCGGACGATCGTCGTCCAAATCGGAGCGACGCAGCAACAGGACTTCGCTCTCGCGACGCAGGCGGCGCAACTCCAGACGCAGGTAATAACGGCTGCGAGCGGTACCGAAACCCGGACATCTGAAACTGCCACCAATATCACCCAGGCACAAATCTCCAAACTTCCGACTCCAAGTCGGAATTTCCTCGATCTGGCGGCGCTTGCACCGGGTGTCTCCGTTACCGAAGATCGTGCTAGCGGCCAGTTCAGGACGGTTTCAGCTGGCGGGCAGGCACCATCGAGCGTCAACCTGTTCATCGATGGGACCAGCTTCAAGAATGACCTGACCCAGGGCGGCATCGCAGGACAGGACGCAAGTCGCGGTAATCCATTCCCGCGGAATGCCGTTGACCAATACCGGGTCATCGCTCAGAACTTCAAAGCCGAGTATCAAAAGGCATCGAGCGCGGTAATAATCGCGACGACCAAGTCAGGCGGTAACGTCTGGAGCGGCAACGCTCTCATCGGCTACCAAAACGCCTCGATGGTGCAACTGGATACGTTTCAGCGCGCCGACAAAAAAGCAAATCCCACGACGTTCAAGCGACCAGACTACAATCGCACGCTTTCGGCGTTGAGCTTTGGTGGACCGATCGTAAAGGACAAAATCCACATCTTCGGGTCGTACGAGGGGAACACTCAGAACCGGTCCAATCGCGTCAACATTCCGACGCCTCCGACGGGTTTCCCGGCACTCGACACCGTAAATCTGACCCAATACAACGGCAGCTTTGGGTCGCCCTTCCGCGAAACGCTGCTTTTCGGAAAGCTGAGCGACGAGATCAACGACAAGTCTTCGGCCGAGCTGAGCATCAGCAACCGGCACGAGACGGATATCCGTGATTTTGGAGGCAACGCGGCGTTCTTGACGGCGAACAATTTTCGCAACAAAAACACGGTCGCGCAGCTCAAACACAATTACTTCACCGGTCCGTGGCTCAACGAAGCATTGGTGAGCTACGTAAACTTGCATCGCGGCGCGACTCCCAACACGCCGGGCACCGCTCACCGTCTCTATATCTACCCCAGCGGCTGCTGTTACGAGATCGGTAGCGCCAGGTCGACGCAGGAATTCATCCAAAAAGGTCCAAGATTCCGCGACGATCTGACTTACACTGGATTTCAGCTTGGTGGAGAGCACGTCATCAAGGGCGGAATGAGCCTCGATTTTCCGACGTACGACGTCATTAAAGACAACGATGGGACGCCCGCTTTCGAATATCAGGACATCCGGAACACCGGGAACGGCGATCAAGTCTACAACTACCAGAACCCGTTTCAATTGCGGTACGGCACGGGAGATCCGAGGGTTAAGGCGAGCAACAAACAAGTGGGCGCTTACATCCAGGACGACTGGAGCCCGGTGAAGCAGTTGACCATCAATCTCGGCGTTCGCTGGGATTACGAGACCAATATGCTCAACACCGATTACGTGACCCCGAAGGCGGCGGCGGACACGCTGAGGCTCTACGCCGCCAACCTGGTCCATAAGCTCGACCTAAACCGCTACATCGCCACTGGCAACAATCGTAAGCCATTCAAGGGCGCGTTTCAGCCGCGAGTGGGCTTCTCTTATTCGGTGGACCAGGCGGCCAGAACCACGATCTTCGGCGGCTGGGGTCTGTACTACGATCGAATCCCATTCGACGTAGCGCTCGATGAAAAGCTCAAGATCTCGCACCCGACCTTTTTCACCTTGTTTGCTCCGAAGGGGGTGGCTCCGGTTGGGAGTCAGATAGCGTTCCAGGATTCGTATCTCACGGCCGACAAGACGACTCTTGATGCGGTTTCGCGCGTGTCAGGAAAGCCCGAGCTCTGGTTGATTGACAACCAGTTCAAGATTCCCCACTCCACACAGTGGAGCATTGGAATCCGGCAGCTCTTCAGCGGCTATTCCGCATCCATTAGCTACGCCAACCAACGCGCCAAGGACTTGTTCACGCTGGGTCTTGCCAATTCCACGCTCAATCCAAACGGGAGCTGCTGCTTTGCGCCGTTCGATTGGTCCGCCCATGGATATAACGCCGTCATTTATTCATCCAATGATGCCCAGGCGTGGTACAGCGCGCTTAATGTACAATTGGATCGGCCGTACAGCCGTCCGTCACTCGACCAGTTTGGCTGGGGCGCAGGCTTGGCTTTCACATACGCCAGGCGCACGCTGCAGGGGATCGACAATCAGGGAGACACGTTTGCGTTCCCTAACCCGGACGTAATTGCCAAGCACGCGTCGAACGATGAGAGAGGACGCATAGTCGCAAACTGGATTACGGATATACCGTATCTCTTCGGTATCCAGTGGTCTGGCCTGGCAACTCTTGGCGGGAAGTACAAGATCGACGTGGGATGCAGAACTTGCAGCAATACCGGGACTAACCGTTTTGTTGCCAGTGGGTTCACCGTTCCTGGTACCCTCCCATACCGAAACGTGGATATGCGACTGCGTAAGGACTTCCCGCGCTTCGGGAGAAGCGCGACAGCCGTCGGACTCACGTTGGACGTCTTCAATACATTCAATCACAACAACTTCGGGACGAATTACAATGTCGGGAACCCGACCGATGCGAACTACGGCAAGCCAACGGGCGTCGCGACCGATGCGCGCAGATATCAGGTCGGCGCCGAGCTCAACTTCTAACCTTTCGCCGCAGGGCAGCTTGGGCATGTGCCCCGCGGCCGTGTCGTGAACGTAGAACGAAACCGGCGTTGACTGCCAAGGACTGAAGTCAGCGCCGGTTTGCTTTCCCGGGAATCGTGGGACCGGGGTTGCAGGGTAATTCGCCCAGAGCAACCTCGGTCAGCATTGGTCTGAATCGCACTCAGCGCCTCATCAGAAATTCACCGCGAAGGAACAGCCATGCCTGATAAACGCGTGATGCTGCGTCGATCCTATCTTGCGATCCTTGTCGTCGCCTCGGCATGTACGAGCGCGACGTCGATCACAGGCATTTCCGGTCCGACACCGCCGTCGGCGCTCACCGGTCGGCAGACGGCGTTCCTCGACACTCTTGAGCGCCGCACCTTCAACTGGTTCTGGGAACGGACCGATCCAAACAACGGCCTCACGCCCGACCGGTGGCCGAGTAAGAGCTTCTCGAGCATCGCCGCGGTTGGATTCGCGCTAACTGCTTATCCGGTTGGCGTCGAGCGCGGCTATGTCGCGCGCGCAGACGCGGCTCAGCGCACGCTCAACACGCTCCGCTTCATGTACAACGCGCCACAAGGTTCGCAGCCGACCAACGTCACTGGCTACAACGGATTCTTTTACCACTTCCTCGATATGCAGACGGGTTTCCGCTTCGAGCAGGTCGAGCTCTCAACAATAGATACTTCGCTGCTGATCGCGGGCGTGCTTTTCTGCCAGTCCTATTTCACCGGCGCGGACGGCACCGAGAGCGCGATACGCGCGTACGCCGATTCTCTCTACCTGCGCATCGATTGGGCGTGGGCTGTCCACAGTCCGCCGGTCGTGAGCATGGGCTGGCACCCCGAGAACGGTTTCATCAATTCCGATTGGAAAGGGTATGACGAAGGGATGATCGTCTACATCCTCGCACTCGGCTCACCGACTCATTCGATCGACGCGGCGAGCTGGAGCGAATGGACGAAAACTTATAGCTGGGGGATTTTCTACGGACAGACCCAAGTCAACTTCGCCCCTCTCTTCGGGCACCAGTACTCGCATGTCTGGATCGACTTCCGCGGAATCCAGGACGCGTACATGCGCGGAAAGGGGATCGACTACTTCGAGAACTCGCGCCGAGCGACGGTGTCGCAGCGGTTGTACGCGATCGACAATCCGGGACAGTGGAGCGATTACGGTGCGAACATCTGGGGTCTCACCGCGGGGGACGGGCCGTTCGATACGACTTTCGTGATAGGTGGGCGTTCGCGACCGTTCTGGACGTACACGGCGCGAGGCGCGGCTGCGGGCGAGATCCGGGACGATGGAACGATTTCGCCCACTGCAGCGGGCGGATCGGTTCCCTTTGCTCCTGAGATCGCGATTCCAGCGCTGATCGCCATGCGCGAGAAGTACGGTGACAATCTCTTTTCTACCTACGGGTTTCTCGATGATTTCAATCCCACGCTGGTCGCTGCTACTCCGAAATACGGCCGCCTCGCGAGCGGGATTGGCTGGTTCGACACGGATTACCTTGGGATCGATCAGGGGCCGATCATAGCCATGATCGAGAATTACCGGAGTGATCTGATCTGGAAGACGATG
>JAYWBE010000305.1:0-13556 GCA_043781715.1 Gemmatimonadaceae bacterium | reverse complement strand
GAGATCGTAAAGCGCATCCCTTCCCCTGTGGAAAATCAGGTGGCGTACTGAGTAGTCTTTTATAAAGAGACTTAAAAATAGTAGCTGTAGCAGGCTTTGTGGACTTCTGTTGAGTAGGGTCTAACTTATGATAGCAGCAGCATTTCCGCTACGCTAGGTGATGTGTGGTCAGATGTGGGGTAATCTGAGTTGTAATAACTTGTCGACATCGATCCTATGAAACCCTGGTGGTTTCCACAGGAGATGTGGAGCGGAAGTTGAGAATTTCAAGCGAACTGCGAATCCGATTAATGCGGAATTTCAGATCTGAATCGTGGATAATAGTTTGCTGCACTTTTTCGAGACTATGAATCACTGTAGAGTGATCACGTCCTCCAAAGGCGTTTCCAATCTCGACAAGCTGGGTGGCGAGAAGCTCACGCGTCAGGTACATGGCTATCTGCCGCGGTGTCGTAAGCATTTTCGTTCTGGTCTTTGAGCGAAGTCCGTCCACGGTGACCCCCCATTCCTTGGCAACGGCTTGTTGAATTGCGAGAATGGTGAGGGAGGTATTTCCTTCCTGCTCGAGCCCTTCGATTGCGCGGAGCTTATCTCGTAGAGCTTCGCGTGCGACATCGACTGTAATGTCCTTGTGCTTGAGGGAGGCGTAGGCGAGAAGCTTGATAATCGCTCCTTCGAGTTCCCTCACATTTGATCGGACATACTCGGCAATGAAATGAATGACGTCGTCTGGAATCGTGAGTTCCAGCCGGTCGAGTTGCGCTTTCTGTTTCAGGATCGCAACCCGGTGTTCAAAATCAGGCAGTCCAATGTCGGCTACCATTCCCCACTGGAACCGGCTGATCAACCTTGCTTCGAGACCTGCAATCTCTGATGCAGGCCGATCGCTCGTGAGCACAATTTGACGGCCAGCTTCGTAAAGTGCGTTGAAGGTGTGAAAGAACTCTTCCTGGGTGGTTTCTTTTCTTCCCTTCAGGAAGTGCACATCATCGATAAGGAGTAGGTCAGTCTCCCTATATCGCCGGCGGAATTCGGGTCCGGTTCGATCTAGAATGGAGCTGATCAACTCGTTCATGAACTGTTCTGTCCCCACATATGTGATCCTAGTCCTCGGGCTGCGCTGAAGTGTTTCATGTGCGACGGCCTGCATCAGGTGTGTCTTTCCGAGGCCCGTATCACCATATATGAAGAGCGGGTTGTACACCTTTCCAGGCGCCTGACTGACAGCATGCGCGGCAGCCGCAGCGAGCTCATTTGACTTCCCAATGACGAAGAGATCGAACGTATACCGTTCACTTAATGGCGGTGAACTGGTTCCGTTGTGTGCCGGTAATGGCTTTGTCGATGTGGGCGGCGGGCTGACAAAAAAATCCATTTGAGAGCGCTTTTTTCGCTCTTCGTTGACTCGGAATGCAACGCTGAGTGGATAACCAAGGACAATCGGAGCGTAGCTCGACAGTAGTTCGGCATGTTTGGAGTCGTTCCAGTCAGCCGTGAACTGATCGGGAGCCCCTACAAAAATGGTACTGCTTTCGATAGAGAGAGCTTCAGTAGGCTCGAGCCAGGCTTGGAAAGTTTGATCGGGGAGCTCCTGACGGGCGCGATCGAGGAGGCGTTTCCAAACTTCTGCAGGGCTGAGCGACATGACACGCTACCCTACCCGGTTTATGTGGAAAAGTCAAACGAGCAAAAACACGAACTCCGTCATCTGACTTGAACTATCTTCAATGCTGGAATAGTTTTACCGGCTCTTTACCGCACCTGTTCTTTTTTGTTTCTGGAGCATTGTAATGGGTAAGCCCACCTACCGTCCCCGCAACAAGCGTCGTATCCGCACACATGGTTTCAGGTTGCGGATGGCTACCAGGTGGGGACGTGAAGTTCTTAGCCGTCGCCGTAAGAAGGGACGCAAACGGCTCACCGTCCAATTGCCGACGAAATACGCTGGCGCCTAGGACACTCGGCTTTCCTCGCAGCTCCCGGCTGACGAGCGAGGCCGATTTGGAAGCAGTCAGGCGTACAGGGAAGCGAATGCAAACCGAGCGTCTGGAAGCTCGGGCATCCGCTTCCCTGTTATTGCATCCGAGGGCTGGGGTAGTCGTTCCGAAGCACAGGCACAAAATTGTCGAACGGAATCGTGTAAAACGTCGTCTGCGCGAGCTTGTAAGAATCAAGTTGCTGCCTGGACTGGAAGGGATCGACGTCTTAATTCGTGCGAAACCTGAAGCTTATGATTCGAGCTTTGCGCAGCTTGCCGGCGATGTAGGTACAATCGGTGAGTGGGCGTCGCGAATGTCACGCTAGCAATGCGGTCCATATTTATCGTTCTGATTCGCGGCTATCAGCTAGCCATTTCACCGCTATTACCGGCTAGCTGCCGTTACTATCCAACATGTTCGGCCTACGCACTCGAAGCCTTCGAGCGATATGGAGTGATGAGGGGACTGAGGCTCACTGTGAGCCGAATTCTCCGATGCCACCCCTTTCGGCCGGGCGGTTACGACCCGGTTCCCTGAATGGATAAGCGTTTCTTTCTAGCTCTCTTTCTCTCGCTTGTAGTCATTGCGATTTCTCAGCTGTTGTTTCCGCCGACCAAGCGAACACCATCGAGCCAAGGTGCGATTGGGAAGGACTCTATCTCAGGGCTGAAAAACACTGCCTCCTCAACGCAGCCGTTAGATACGCAGTCATCTACGGCGCAAGCTCCGGCAACCGCGAGGTCACAGGGTCGAGCAAGAGAAGCAGCAACAGGTAGTGCGCAGGTGCAACCAGCTGCTGAAACGACAGCGATCACCACACCGAAAGCGATCTACAGGTTCAGCAACATCGGCGCGGCTCCAGTATCGATTGTGATTCGAGACTACAAGAATCGATCGACAAACGACAGCCTGGTTGATCTGGGCGTTCCCGGCTCTCCGCTTCTGAGTTATCAGCTCGTTACGCTAACGGATACGGCGGATCTGTCGCAGGTGCCGTTTGCGCTCACTCAAGTCAGGAATGCCAAGGGAGACCAGACCCTTACCTATAATGCTTCGGTAAAAAATCTCAGTGTCTCGATCTCATACATGGTTTCCCAAGATACTGCTGCAAGCTATGCAATTCGTGTCGACGGCCGGGTTATGGTTGCACAGGGACCGGCATATCTGATTACGGAGCTTCCCAAGACATTGCAACCAACCGAGGCCGATACAATCGGGGATCATCGGACTCTGGCCTACAGCTTCAAGCCACAGCACGACCATGCGCGAAGCGTGCTCTTCGGCAGTCTGGATCCAGGAGAGAAAACGCTGGAAGCCGGGCCACTCAACTGGGTGGCCATAAAGAACAAGTACTTCGTGTTTGGAATTCTTGCGCCGCCCAAAGGCACCCCGTTCAGCGAGGTTACTCTGGCTGGTGGGACACGCACTTCAAAAATCGCGACGAATGCGTCGGCAAGCGTGGTGGAAGAAATTCGCAGTGGCAGCTTTTCGTTCGAGATATACGCAGGACCACAGGAGTCACAGCGCCTTCTGCGAATGGGTCAGGACTTCGACCACGTAAACCCCTACGGCTGGCGCTTTCTTCAAGGCGTAGTGCATCCGATTGCATCGAAGGTTATCCAGGCTCTACTGTGGATGCACAATCGGCTCAATCTGACATATGGATGGGTGCTGGTCATTCTGGGAATTCTGGTGCGGTTCGCACTGTGGCCGCTCAATCAGAGCACCATGCGCTCCAGCCTCAAGATGCAGGAGCTGCAACCGAAACTCGCGGCCGCCCAGAAGAAGTACAAGGATCCCAATCAGCAGCGTGAGGCGATCATGAAAGTCTATCACGATGCGGGAGTGAGTCCTTTTGCCGGGTTGACAGGATGCCTGCCGGCGCTCCTGCCAATGCCGATTCTCTTTGCGCTGTTCTTCGTTTTCCAGAATACGATCGAGTTCCGTGGCGTGCCATTCATGTGGCTGCACGATATCTCTATTAAAGATCCGCTCTACATTCTGCCCCTGCTCATGGGTGCCTCCATGTATCTGCTGTCCTGGATTGGAATGCGTAACGCTCCTCCAAATCCACAGGCGAAGATGATGGGCTACATGTTCCCCGTGATGATGACGGTGGTGCTGCTCAACATGGCTTCGGGCCTCAATCTCTATTACACGGCGCAAAACATTGCGGCACTTCCGCAACAGTGGATGCTGGCGAGGGAACGCGCAAAGACACGTCCGGCGAAGTAAGGGGGAGCCATGCTGCGTGTCACGTACATTGGTCACGCAACGCTACTAATTGAAATCGGCGGGAGACGGATCCTCACGGACCCCAATTTCGATCCAGCGCTCGGGAAAATTCTCCCCCGCGTCACCGCCCCCGGCATCGCTCTCGAAGAACTTCCGAAACTCGATGCGATCCTGCTGACGCACGCACACGCCGATCATCTGTCTTTTGCCTCCCTGGACGCGCTTCCGGAAGATATCCCCCTGTTCGCTCCGCCGGCGATTGCCAAATGGCTTGGGAAGCAGGGATACAACCACGCGGTTGCGGTTGCTCCAGGCGAAGGAATCGAGCTCGAAGGCGTGACAATCCGAGCAGCTTCGGCGACGCACAAAGGAAACCGTTATGGCGTGGATCGCTGGAGAAGCGCAACTAATATGTATCTCATTGATACGAATAAAGTATCGTGTTTCTTTGCCGGCGACACAGCCCTCACCTCCGACACGACACACCTCGTCGAGAACCATCTGGTCGCCAACGGGCGCAACCTGGATCTCGCCCTTCTTCCAATCGGGCACGCTCCGTGGTGGAAGCCGGGATTTCGCAAAGGACACCTGACGAGCAGTGATGCGCTCACCCTCTTCGAGAGGTTGAACGCCCGGTACTTCATCCCATATCACTGGGGAACGTTCAATCACGTTACGTCGACTGCTTTCGATGCGATCGACAGACTGAGAGCAACGCTTCAGGACTATCCCCTCCATCCGGCTGTCAAGATTCTGGAGCCGGGCACCACCTTTATTCTTCCGACGGCGAGCACGTGATATCGGCTGGCGCGAATGCCGTGCAACTGGAGGACACGATCGTCTCTGTCGCGAGCGCACCGGGGCGTGGTGCAGTCGCTCTTGTCAGGCTCAGTGGCCCGAATGCTTTTTCGATTGCCGCGAGACATCTGCGACTCCCGCCGCCGGAACCGCGGCTAAGCCAATTGTGTGATGTATTTGATGGCGAGCAGAAACTCGATCAAGCGCTCGTTACGCTGTTTCCGAGCCCTAACTCGTTTACCGGTGATGACACGGTCGAATTCTCCACGCATGGAGGGCACTTCGTGCCGAGCACGATCGTCGCGGCTCTGATTTCGTCGGGGGCGCGACAAGCAATGCCCGGGGAATTCACGCGTCGAGCCGTACTTAACGGCAAGCTCGACATCCTTCAGGCTGAGGCGATTGGTGATCTGATCGATGCGAGCTCTCACACCATGCAGCGGACGGCTCTCGGCCAGCTTGATGGAGGACTGTCGCGTCGTCTCCTGAGCCTAAGGAATGATCTCATTGGACTCGAGGCGCTGATTGCCTACGATGTCGATTTCCCGGAAGAAGACGATGGACCAGTTCCGCGAAAAAGGATTGATCAGGCCGCGGAAGGAATTGCGAGATCTCTCGAAGCGCTTCTCTCTACCGCGCCGGTCGGTGAGGTCATCCGCGATGGCGCGATCGTCGTAATTGCGGGCCCACCGAACGTCGGGAAATCTTCGCTCTTCAACGCACTTCTGGGTAGATCCCGCGCGATTGTGACGGAAATACCCGGTACCACGCGAGATGCTCTTGAAGCTGTGATTGATAGTGGCAAGTGGCCCCTGCGTCTCGTGGATACCGCAGGGCTTCGGGAAACTGAAGACCGAATTGAACGCCTTGGCATCGAAGTGAGCGAGCGCTATCTGGGGAGTGCGCATGTAGTGCTCGCGTGCGCGGAGGATTCGAGAAGCCTCGAGGAGACAGTCGGTCTCGTGAGTAGTAGCTCAACGGCGCCGATTCTGGCGGTTCGCACCAAGAGCGATTTAGTATCAAAGCGTGACGAAAATATCCCTTCCCGGATTGTGATTCCAGTCAGCGCTGAGACAGGAATAGGCCTTCAGGAGCTACTTGGCGCGATCGACGAGGCGCTGGATACGAGGCACGGGGAGATCGTTCCCGATCTGCCCATACTGACGAGAGCCCGTCATCGGAAAGCGATCAGTATTGCCCGCTCAGAGCTCGAACAATTCACAATGGCCTGGCGGGAAGAGAAACTTCCGGCGACGATCGCTGCCGTCCATCTCCGGACCGCGGTCCATGCGCTCGAAGAGCTGATAGGAGCCGTGGAAGTCGAGGATGTGCTCGACCGGGTGTTCAGCTCTTTTTGTGTTGGAAAGTAGTTCTAAGCCGAGGCAGCAGTAGAGCTGGCAATCGACGTAATCTCGCTGGCACTGGCGCGAATCGCCCACGAAAGCCCGCGTGAATTGACAGCAGCCTCGACCATCTTTGTGCCGAGGAAGTAGCCGCTTCGCTCGGGGAAGACGTGACGTTCGACGGTTCGGGCGTCATCGCTCATTCCGCCGGAGAGATACCTAAGGCGCAGTCCCAGGCCAGCACGATCGAGATCGTTATTGAGCGCTCTCATCATCAAGGGCTCGAGCTCACGGACGCTAGCATACTCGCGTCTCGTATAGCCGTAGTACTCCCAGGCAGCATGCCCCGGGCTGATTGCCCTCGACGCGATCGTGGCCAGGCCTTCGTTGATCATGAGCTCGCGGAGCGAAGTGCGTCTGCCGGTTTCCCAATACGAGTAATAGCCGCCGGCATCGTCGATCAGCTGTTTCATCTCGCTCCGGCTGGTAGGCGAGGTATAGCGTACTGTGTGCGCGATTTCATGGGTAAGCCACAGAGGGATCAATTCCGGGTCGAGTCCCAGGCCCTGGGTCTCCGGGTTCGTCACGCTGGTGAAATGCTCCAGGCAAACGAATGCGACTCCCTTTCCCTCGACTACAAGCTCGCCGGCATTTGCTGCACCGACGCCAACCATGAGCACAACGTCAATGTCTGTGTCGACGTCGAAGAGGGTCCGGCATTGCTCTTCCGTATTTCGAGCCAGGGAGACGACGTCGATTCTTTCGAGCATTGTGCGAAGGTCTACACGGCTCGCAAGTGCGGCAGAGCGAACGACTTCCAGAAAATGCGGACCTGCCGGATCCAGCACGTAGTTGTGCCAGTAAGCTTCTAGGAAGCGGCGGTGATTTTCGAAGTAGCGGAGATAGGCGGCGACACGGTCTGTACTGTTGTGAACTGCGAAGAAGTCAGGCAGTAGGTTGATGAGCATCAACGACCAGGTCGCGGGGTGGTGAGCCAGTCGCGGTTTTTGCGATGCGAGAAGATACAATCCACCCAAACTCTCAACAAGGCCGATCTCTTCCGCATCGATTTCAAGATCATGGCACAGATATTCCTTCTGTATCTCTGAGAGCTTCGAAGCGCTGATTAGGAGGAGTAGCCATGACAACGCTGCGTCAGATCGAGCTTCGTTGTCCCGTGTGTGACAACGAGTTCAAGTCCCAGAGTGTAGTCTCGACGAATGCGTTCGGTGGCAAAAGGACCGATTTTCACGAACGGGCCGCCGGAACGCAGCCACTTGCCTACCTCATCCACATGTGCAGCGAATGCGGCTACTCTGGTGGAGAGTCCGACTTTACGCCTGCGATGGATGTGAGCCCGGTGCTGAAACAGCATGTTCTCAAAGAGCTCGCTCCGCTTCGACCGTCACTGGTTTGTGGGTCGGAGAAGTATGAAGCCGCCGCCAAGGTTGCTCAGTGGCAAGGGCTGGACCCTCGTCACATCGCGGATCTCCTTCTTCGTGCTGCCTGGTGCTGTGTCGATGAGGGAGATGCGGAAGCAGAGCGCTACTTCCGGCGTCAGGCCGCGTGGATGTTCGAGGAATCGCTTCAGGCCTACGACGCCATTCCGAGGGAAGAGCGAGCAATTCTCACCTATCTGGTCGGCGAGCTCTGGCGGCGAATCGGGGATACCAAGAAGGCGACCGCCTGGTTCGAGCTGGTGGCCAGCGAGGTGACAGATCCACAGAGCCAGCAATGGGTCATCGACGCCGCTGACCAGCAGAAGGTGAACCCCAGGGAATGGTTCGGCTAGCGCTCAACGGGTGCCGAACAATCTGTCTCCGGCGTCTCCAAGGCCCGGCAGGATATAACCCTGCTTGTTGAGTTCCCGGTCAAGAGCCGCACAATAGATCTGGACGTCGGGATGCGCATGGCTGAGAAACCGGACTCCCTCGGGAGCGGCTACTAAACAAAGAAACCGAATCCGGTTTGCGCCTGCCCTCTTCAACGAGGCAACAGCGGCAGCAGCGCTTCCTCCGGTGGCGAGCATCGGGTCGAGGAGGAAGAAATCTCGTTCGGCCGTGTCCCCGGGCACTTTGAAATAGTAGTCGACTGGCTGCAGGGTGTTGTGGTCCCGGTAGAGTCCGATGTGGCCTACGCGTGCCGAGGGCACGAGGCGGAGAATTCCCTCTACCATTCCGAGCCCGGCGCGCAGAATCGGGACGAGCGTCAGCTTCTTGCCGCTGATGTGCCACCCCGAGGTTTTCTCGAGCGGGGAGTTTACTTCTCTTGGCTCGAGACTCAGCTCACTGGTGGCCTCGTATGCCATGAGCATTGCAATCTCATCGACGAGCTCCTTGAAGGTTTTGGTCTCCGTCTGCTGATCCCGCAGGATCGTCAGCTTGTGCTGAACGAGGGGATGCCGGATAATAGTCAGAGAGGGGAATTCCTTGACGCGCTCGATCATTCTAGCCCCAGGATTCCAGCATTAGCACTGTGAACACTCACCGGCTCATAATCTCTAATCCCTGATGAAAGAATACCAGGCTGTCGTGGTCAAGCTGACGCGACATACGCGCGAGGACGAAGATACCCTCACCGATCTTCTGAACGAGAGAAGTAGAGGAGGGTGGGAGCCAGCGCTGATGTCGCAGGACGAGCAACGGCTCACGATCCTGTTTCAGCGCGATGCAGTCGCAGAAGGATAGCCGTTTGGAGATAACGTTCGTCGGTGCGGCCCGCGAAGTTACTGGCTCCTGTCATCTCCTTCACGTCAACGGCTATACCATAGCCCTCGACTGCGGAATGTTTCAGGGAAGGCGGCACGAGTCAGCCGAGAAGAACCGCAAGCTTCCTCTGCCGATCAAGGATCTCGACGCCGTTGTTCTCTCGCACGCACACATCGATCACTCAGGGCGCCTTCCATACCTGATCGCGGAGGGCTACTCCAAGACGATATGGGCGACGTCGGCAACACGAGATCTGTGCGCAATAATGCTCGCCGACTCGGCCCATATCCAGGAGAAAGACGCCGAGTTTCTGGCCAAGAGGGGGAAAGACTTCATCGAGCCGTTGTATGGAATGCGACACGCGGAACGCACGATGGACTTGATGGTTGGCGTTCCTTACAACAGGCCTTTCGATGTCGTTCCCGGGGTCCGTGCCAACTACATCGACGCCGGTCATATCCTTGGCTCGGCGTCCGTCCTGGTCGATTGCACGGAGGGAGGGAAAACGAAGCGGCTTGTCTTTTCTGGAGACATTGGCAGAAGCGGTCTCGCTATAGTCAGAGACCCAATTCCGCCTGAGGGTGCCGACGCCCTGATCATGGAATCGACGTACGGAAACAGGGACCACGAATCCGTAGAAGGCGCCCGAGCGCAGGTCGCTCAGGTGGTTCGCGAGACAGCCGCACGAGGAGGGCGAGTTCTCATCCCTGCGTTCGCGGTGGGTCGAACGCAGGAGATGATCTACGCGCTTCATGGTCTCGTCAGGGAAGGCGCAATACCGACGATTCCAATCTATGTCGACAGCCCGCTGGCGATTGATGCTACGACCGTGTTCGAGATGCACCCGGAAAGCTTCGATCGATCCGAAGAAATGGTACGGATGGCGAAGGAGCCTTTCCGCTTCGACCTTCTCCACTACACGCGTGATGTGGAGGAGTCAAAGGCCATATCGCGGTCTCATGGCCCGATGGTGATAATTGCCGCATCGGGGATGATGGAGAACGGGCGAATTCTTCACCACCTGGCGCAAGGGGCAAGCGATCCGAGGAATACGATTCTCGTCGTCGGGTTTCAGGCCGAGCATACGCTCGGTCGAAGAGTCGTGGAGAGACAACCGGTTCTCCGAATCTTTGGCGAGGATGTCGCCCTCCACGCGCGCGTCGAGGTCATCGACGGGTACAGCGCGCACGCCGACCGAACTGAGCTGACGACCTGGCTAGGGCGCGTGAGGGACAAATCACCGAAGCTGGGGCCGATATGGCTGGTACACGGAGAAGCTCCGGTGCAGGACGAATTCAAAACTGCTCTGGTAACGAAGGGGTATTCCGTCCAATGCCCAGAGCCTCACACGAGACATGCTTTCTAGCGTAGCTTCTACGAATGAAGCGTGCTGCGAGAGCAAAACATGCCGTAAAGATCGTTCGGCGAATCCTGACGGTCACGGTTGTAGCGGCATTCGCGGTCTGGATCGCTTCCGCTACTGCCGTTCTCATTTGGAGCTCACGCGATGAGGCACAGCCCGCGCAGGCGATAGTTGTACTGGGTGCCGCGCAGTATGCGGGCAAACCATCGCCTGTCCTTCGCGCTCGGCTCGATCACGCACTTGATCTCTGGAACCGTCATCTGGCGTCGCTTCTGATACTTACGGGCGGAACGGGAGCAGGCGACACTACCAGCGAGGCGGCTGTGGGAAGAACCTACGCCCGGAAACACGGCGTTCCGGACAGCGCGATCCTGGTGGAGAACGAAGGCCGGACGACCAGCGAGTCGATGCGCGCAGTTGCAGGCATGCTCGAAGTACGCGGGCTTCAAACGGCTCTTCTTGTCAGTGACCCCTTTCACATGCTGCGCCTGCGGATACTGGCGAGGCGTTTCGGGTTTACACCCTACACATCTCCGACGCAAACCAGTCCGATCTCGCCGAACCGGGAAGCGCGCTGGAAGTATATTTTTAGCGAATCGCTCAAAGCACCGCTCGCCTTCTTTTTCGAGAGGAAGCTGTGAAGAAGAACTCTTTTAGTGGCGTTGTGCTACTTAATCCGTGGCACCTTGGCGGGACTGCGCGTCAATGCACAAGCCACCCCTCGTATCCAGTTCGAGAAGTACAAGCTCCCGAACGGTCTCGAGGTCATTCTCCACGAGGATCACTCGACCCCAATCATCTCGGTCGACACGTGGTATCACGTCGGGTCGGGCGACGAGCAGGTCGGCCGAACCGGATTTGCCCACTTGTTCGAGCACATAATGTTCATGGGTTCGCAGCACGTTCCGTTCGATGCGTTCGACCAGCTTCTCGAATCGGCGGGGGCCAACAATAACGGGTCGACTACGGAAGACCGCAGCAATTACTACGAGATACTGCCATCGAATGCGCTGCAACTGGCGCTGTGGCTCGATGCGGACAGGATGGGATTTCTCCTGCCGACCATGGATCTCGCTAAGGTCAACCTTCAGCGCGACGTAGTGAAGAACGAGCGGCGACAACGCGTTGACAACGTGCCTTACGGACGGGCGGACGAAATCATCTTGGCCGCACTCTATCCGAAAACTGATCCCTATTCATGGCCGGTTATCGGCTCGATGTCCGACCTCAGTGCCGTATCGCTGACCGACGTGCAGAACTTTTTCAAGACCTACTATGCACCGAACAATGCGACGCTAACGATCGCCGGAGATTTCGATCCGGCGACGGTGAAGAAGCTCGTGGCCTAGTACTTTGGGAGCATTCCCCGGGGCCCGGAAGTGAAGAGGAGGCTCACCGTCCCCGCCGTCGTGATTCCACGCGACACGTTCCTCGTTCTCGAGGACAAGGTTCAGCTGCCACGCCTCTTCTATACATGGCACTCGGTAAAGGGATTCTCGAAGGATGATGCCGCTCTCGACATCCTCGCCCAGATCATTGCCAACGACAAGAACTCGCGCCTGTACAAGAAGCTCGTCTACGATCTGCAGGTCGCACAGGACGTAAGCGCGTTCCAGGATGGGTCGCGCCTGGATGGGAAATTCCAGATCGATGTCACCCCGAAACCCGGCCAGAAGGTCGCAGATGTCGATCGGATCGTTCAGGCGGAGATCGCCAATATCATCAACACCGGCGTGGCACCGCGCGAGCTCGAGCGAGCCCAGAACCTGTCCTAAGCGAGCTTCCTCAACCGGCTGGCAAGCGTGCTCGGTAAGGCCGAAGTGCTCAACTCGTACAACTACTTCGTCGGCAATCCTGATTACGTGCAGCAGGATGCTGCGCGCTACGAGCGTGTCACTGCAGCCGATGTGCAGCGGGTCGCGAAGACCTACCTCGGACGTCCGAAGATCGTTCTTACCGTCGTTCCAGAGGGGAAGAAGGACATGATGCTAACCGCAAGCGGAGGTGATCGATGAAGGTTATTGGAACTACGCTGAGCGTGCTGGCCCTGCTCGCTGTTCAGTCTGTCGCCTCCGCGCAAGGAACGTTTGACAGAACCAAGCCACCTGAGCTGGGCCCTCCGCCCCGTGTATCACTTCCCCCAATCCTCACGAGGCAGCTCCCGAACGGTCTGAAGCTGATAATCGTCGAGCAGCACGAGCTTCCGCTTGCGGATTTTGTTCTTCTCGTCGGGAGTGGCGGCACAGTCGACCCAGCGGGCAAGACGGGAGTCGCAAACCTGACTTCATCCATGCTGCGCGAAGGCACAACGAGCCGTAAGAGCCTGGACATTGCCGATCAGATCGCATTTCTCGGTATCAACCTCTCTCCGACAAGCAGTTGGGAATCCAGCACGCTGTCGCTCCACACGCCAACAGAACAGCTGGACAGTGCACTCGCTCTGTTTGCGGATGTTGCTCTTCATCCGTCGTTTCCGGCCAACGAGTTTGATTTCCGGCGATCATCTACGGCAGCGCACATCCGTACGGTGTTCCACTAATCGGCACAGAAGGCTCCGTGAACTCGCTCACGACCGCCGATCTCCAGTCGTATTACCAGACGAATTTCAGGCCGAATAATGCGACTCTGATCGTCGTGGGCGATGTGAACCCCGCCCACGTCGAGCAGAAGATCAATGCGCTGTTTGGCGACTGGGAGCGCGGAGATGTTCCCCGGCTCAACTACAGTGAGCCGCCCAAGTCAGCGACCACGACGATCTATCTGATCGACAAACCGGGTGCTGCCCAGTCGTCCTTTCGCATCGGATCAGTAGGTGTTCCGCGCTCGACCGGGGATTACTTCGCCCTAACGGTGATGAACACAATCCTGGGTGGATCTTTCAGCAGTAGACTCAACCAAGACCTTCGCGAAGTGCGAGGCTACACTTACGGCGCCGGCTCCCGCTTCGACATGCGACGTGCGGCGGGGCCCTTCACCGCATCGGCGGAGATCGTCTCGGCGAAAACCGATTCCGCTCTTCTGGAGTTCTTGAAAGAGCTGAATGGAATCCGCCAGTCGGTTCCAGCCGGCGAACTATCCCGTGCCAAGCGCTATCTGCAGCTACAGCTTCCGGGAAATTTCGAGACCACAC
>JAYWBE010000304.1:0-4605 GCA_043781715.1 Gemmatimonadaceae bacterium | reverse complement strand
TTTGTCCCGTTCACGGTCGGCAAAGAAACCGTGATCTTCCCCGGGTTTGATGGCGGGGCAGAATGGGGTGGCTCTGCCGTCGATCCAAATACCGGCGTGTTATTTGTGAACGCCAACGATCTCGCCTGGACGTCGAGCATGCGCCGCGCGCCGACAGCGGTAAATCTGGCCCGTCTGACGTACATCAATCAGTGCGCGGCCTGTCACGGTGAGAACATGTCGGGCGGTTCGGGCTTTCCAACGCTCGTCAAGATCGCGACACGGCGCACGCCCGCACAGGTTGCCGCGATTATCCGTAATGGATCAGGTCGGATGCCGGGGTATTCTTCTCTTCCGCCGCAGACGCTGGCTCAGCTTGTTCAGTACATCATGACCGGCAAACCGAAAGGAGCTACGCCCGGTTCACGTTCACCCCACGAACTGAGATACGACTTCACCGGATACCATAAGTGGTACGACCCCGACGGCTATCCCGCGGTGGCGCCGCCGTGGGGCACGTTGAACGCGATCGATCTGAATACCGGAGAGTACGCCTGGAAGATTCCTCTCGGTGAGTATCCGGAGCTCGCCGCCCAGGGTCTGAAGGACACGGGTACCGAGAATTATGGCGGCCCCATCGTAACTGCCGGCGGGTTGGTCTTCATCGGTGCGACGAACTTCGACAAGAAGCTGCGCGCTTTCGATAAGGAGACTGGAAAGCTGTTGTGGGAGACGGTGATGGTGAATTCCGGCAACGCTACGCCGATCACGTACGAAGTGGAAGGCAAGCAATTCGTCGTGATCGCGGCGTTTGGCGGCTACGCTGGAACCCGCGCCGGTGCAGGAACCGGTGGGCCGTCAGGCGGTGCGTTTGTCGCGTTCGCATTGCCGTAGGTCGTGGAGGTTCATGGCCCAAGACACCCACATCGTATTACCGATGGTGCTGCGCGACGAAGCAGTTGTTCGTCGAGTCGGCATCCATCCAAATGCCCCCGTTGAGTAAGGGTTTAAGCATCACGGTGACGCATGTCCCGCTATGCCCCGCAGCATCCCTGTAAAGATCAGGCGGTGCACCGGATAAAGCGCGTACCAGTACAACAATCCCGCCACGCCGCGCGGCTCGAACATGGCGGTCTGACGAATCGTGCTATGCGTGTCGTCACCGGTAACTTCGAACTGCAGCCAGGCGCGGCCGGGGACTTTCATCTCGGCGCGCAGTCGAAGCATTCGTCCGGGCTCGACAGCCTCGACACGCCAGAAATCGAGCGCATCCCCCCGACGAAGTTTCAAGGGATCGCGTCTACCGCGCCGGAGGCCCGCGCCTCCGAGCAGCAGGTCGATCGCGCCGCGGGCGCGCCATAGCGAGTTGCCGTAATACCAGCCCGCCTCACCGCCGATCCGCTCGATCGAGCGAAATGCGTCTCCTGGAGCAACCGGGACATCTGCGGTTCTCGAGTCGAGTATGCGCAGCCCGGTATTGGCTCCTGTCGACGATCCTTTCGCGCCCAGCGAGGAGAGCGCGTCCGACCACCGCGTTTCAGCGAGCTCGCGATCTTCGTTCGAGAGCGCGCGGGCTATCGCCTCGCGAAATCCGCGCGGCCGAATTCCTGGGAATAGCATCGACGCACCCGGTTCCGTGACCACTGTCTCGTTGCGAAGACTGTCGATGAGCTTTCGCCCGACTCGGGCGTACACTGGCGTCACGAAACCAAGCCATCTGCTCGAGAGCCACGGAGTGAGCACGGGGATCGAAATGAACCGTCGGCCGAGCGATCGCTGGGCCGCGTATTCGCGCATGAGATCCAGATAAGACACTCTATCGGCACCGCCTACTTCGACCATCCGACTGGCGGGCAACTCGACATCGAGTCCGGCGGCGAGATAGTCGATCGTGTCTTCGATCGCAATCGGCTGCGTCTTCTGGCTCGCCCAGCGCGGCACGATCAACACCGGAAGGCGCTCCACGAGCGCTCGAACGATCTCGAACGATAGGCTGCCCGAGCCGAGTATTATGGAAGCCCTGAACTCGAGCGTTGGAATTCCGCTGTCTCGAAGGATGCGCCCGACGTCCTGCCTGCTGGCGAGGTGCTTCGAGAGGTCTTTGCCCCCGAGACCGCCAAGGAAAATGATTCGCTCGATGCCGGCAGTCTTTGCGGCACGAGCAAAATTCTCAGCGCCCGTCTGCTCCTCGCGCTCGAAATCGTGGCGCGAGGCCATCGCATGAATCAGATAGTACGCCGTATGCACTCCCTCGAAGGCCGACGCGAGGGTGCTGGCGTTCAGCACATCTCCACCCACGACCTCGACTTGAGCCGGGACTCGGCCGCGTAAATCTTCGGGTCGCCGCGCGAGAGCACGCACTCTTTCGCCGCGCTCGTCCAGCGTACGCAGAAGCCGGCCTCCGATGTATCCGCTCGCACCAGTGAGGAGTATGAGCCGGCGATTCACGGCGGTGCCGGCCGCCTCAGCTTTCACGTGAGCGTCGCAGCACGTCGTATAGCTCAGCGACGTTACCGGTGATGTTGATTCCGGATGCCGCGAGCTCACGCGACAGGGTGAGCGCCCCTGATCCGCCGACGAAGAGAGGAATGCTGACCGGCAGGCGAGACCGCACCGCGCGCAGCTCGCCGATCACTCGCTCGCGATCTTCCACGTAGAGAACGCTCAACGCCACGACGGCGACATTGCTCGCAATGGCGGCGGCGACGATCTCCTTCGCTGGAAGGTCTGTCCCGAGGTAGATCACCCTCCAACCCTCGACGGCTGCACCGGCACCCACCAGCGCGGCGCCGATGGCGTGTCGTTCGCCCGCTGGAGTCGCAACCAGGATGCGGGGCGCGTCGTCGCGCGGAGCGAAGGCGCGCATTCGTTCCACGATGATGTCGTACAGCGCGGAAGAAGCGAAGTGTTCCTGCGCGGGAGTGAATCGACCGGCGTGCCACTCGTCGCCGATGCGCCGCAGCAGGGGAGCCGCGACACGCGAAAGAAATTCAGGCAGGCCAAGCATCGCGGACGCACGTCGCAGGTGATCGTCCAGCTGACGGGATTGGAGTGACTGCGCGAGCGAGAGCGCGGTATTGACCAATCCCGCGTCGTCGATCGTTTCGTCAGCGGCTGAGGCCCGTTCGGCTCGCGCGAGCGCGTCCTGTTTTACCATGCTCGTCAGCGCTTTGCCGGACAGGCGCGCAACCTGGCCAATGCTTCGACCGGCGCGGGTCGCCGCGTGCAAGAGCCGCAATCTCTCGAGATCCGAGTCCGTGTAGAACCGCTGGCCGTTAGGGCTGCGCCCTGGCTCGACGGCTCCGTAGCGTCGTTCCCACACCCGCAGAACATCCTGCGTCAGTCCGGTGCGCTCAGCTACAACGGCAATCGGGTGGGTGTCGGCCTGGGAAGCGATCGCTTTGCGTTTCGATCGAAGCTGTTTCATGACAACAACTTAGTGCTTTTGTCCAACTGTTGTCAATGGGATAGCCTGAACAACGCCTTGACAACGGGCGATCCACCCGCCATCCTTCTTGGACAACCACTGGACACGCAGCACTCGACGGCCCGTCAGGGCACTCACCAAACCGGAGACGCAATCCATGAAGAAGATCGATGTAGTAGCCGCCGTGCTCCTCGTAGTAGGCGGTCTGAACTGGGGACTGATAGGCGCGGCGCGATTCGATCTGGTCGCGACGCTATTCGGCGACATGTCGGGCTTGAGCAGGACGGTCTATCTGCTGGTCGGTGTTGCGGCTCTCTACCAGGCGGCACAGTGGCGTGGGATTCAGCGCCGCTGGCTCGAGACGGCGCGCGCCCGCGCGTGATGCGAATTCAACCAACCCAAACGAGAATCATCAAATGAACAAGCAATCCCTTTTTGCAGCGACGGCAATCGCCGCGCTGATCACCCTGCCGGCCTGTGCGCCGGCGTATAGCCCCAAGGAGAATCAGTCCATGAAGAACATCGTGCAGGTCGCCGTGGAGAACGGCAGCTTCAAGACGCTGGTAGCGGCCGTCCAGGCAGCGGGCCTGGCGGAGACACTGTCGGGTCCCGGTCCTTTCACGGTATTCGCGCCCACCGACGCGGCGTTCGCCAAGCTGCCGGCGGGAACAGTCGAAGCGCTGCTCGCCGACAAGGAGAAGCTCGCCTCGATCCTGACGTATCACGTCGTGTCCGGACGCGTAGTCGCCTCTGACATCACACGAATGAACGGCGCGATGCCGACGACGGTCAACGGGCAGAAGCTCGACATCAAGGTGCGGGGCGGAAACGTGTACGTGAACGGCGCGCAGGTTACTACTGCCGACGTCATCGCCTCGAACGGCGTCATCCACGTGATCGACGGAGTACTGCTGCCGAAGGCCGAACCAGCAATGGCAGGTCGCTAACGGCAAAGTTCGATCGTGCGGCGGTCAGTTGCCGCCGCACGATCGCTTTCTTTTGGATCCCCACGCGGTGTCTTACGCTGGAGGCGCTCGCAGCCAGAGGTTGTTCCGGCGATCGATGTCCGGCAGAGTGCGCCTTTGATCGACCTCGGCGCGCGTGACACGTTTTTTCTCGGGAACTCGATAGACGAAGTGTGAGCCCAGGTTCCACATCTCTACCGGCAGCTTGACGGTGGTTCGAGATCCGTCAGCGAA
>JAYWBE010000303.1:0-4613 GCA_043781715.1 Gemmatimonadaceae bacterium | reverse complement strand
TGAATCGCACATCGCTCGAGCGGACCGAAAGCCCGTCGTGCCACTTCGCTTTTGGATTGATGTGAAACGCGATGCTGAGAGAATCAGCGCTCCAGGTCCAGCGATCGGCCAGACGCGGCGTGAAGCCCTTGTCGTTGAGAATGTTGAGGGAATCGCCGATGTCCGCGAGGCGGTCGTAAATCATTTCGGTGATCTGCGCCCCTTGAACGCTCTGAACCAGCGATGGGATCAGAACATCGGGATCGCCGCCGGTGGAGATCGCGAGCGTTCCCCCCGTGTTATTCGCCGAAGACGACTCGGTTCCAACGCATCCGCATACCGCGAGTGCGCAAAGGAGCCGCGCGTATCTCATCGCCGCCATGTCCAATCCTCATCGAGAAAGTGCGGAACGTGCTTCAGCGTTTCATCGCGGACGTCGTCCTCGGCCAGCTCGGTCGCGTCCGCGTCCTCGAGCGACCGTACCGCGTCGAACATCGCGCCAGCGACCTCCTTGGCGTCGGGAGAGCGACCGAGTAGTGCGTGAAGCGTGGCTGGCGCCGGAATCGATTCACGCATCGCCTGTGCCCCGGCGGCAAAAACCGGGAGTGTCGACTGGTCATCGTTGACGAGGATCGAGCCGTGCTGCAACAGCGCGCCATCGTCCCGCCATTGGGCGCTCCCGACCAGCTTGCTTCCTTGCACCACCAGCTCTCCTTCACCGGGCGTCTCGAAGCAGCTTCGCACGCCTGGCGTACGTGTGGGTAGCGAACGGGGGACCGGCTCGACCGAAACGCCGAGCCGGCTCAGGCCCGCTTGGAGAATTCGGTTGATGCGCGAATAGGTCTCGCGAAGTGGCGCGGCGTCCATCACGGGCGCGGTGACGCTATACGTGACCTCGCGGTGATGAAGAATCGCGCGGCCCCCGGTAGGTCTGCGCACGACATCGATCCCGGCAGCGCGAATCTTCTCGAGGTCGTAGCGACCCGATGCGGGCTGATTCCGCCCGAACGAGAGCGTCGGCCGGCTCCAGGAATAGATGCTGAACACTGTTTCGCCCGTTCGAGCCGCGCGTGCCTGCAACGCGGTGTCCCGCGCCATATTCTCGGCGCCCGAGCGCGGCGCCGCGATGAGAAGGCGCCAGCTGCCGTAACTTCGCTGGGGGTGCATAGGGTGTTAAATTGTCACTCCTATGAGCACCACAATCAAGCACGTTGAAGCCGCGATTCCTCCCGCTGAATCTTTCGTACCCCGACATGTTGGACCCGACGAGCGAGATGTGGCCGAGATGGTCAAGACTCTCGGATTTTCATCGCTCGATGCGCTGATAGACGCGACCGTTCCGGAAAAGATCCGGCTCCGCGATGGCCTCGCTCTGCCGAAAGGAATGACCGAGCTGGAGGTCCTCACTTATTTCCGCGCCCTCGCCGCGAAGAACCAGGTGTTCCGCTCGTTCATCGGGATGGGATACTCGGACTGCGTCACCCCGCCGGTCATCCAGCGAAACATCATCGAGAATCCCGGCTGGTACACGGCCTACACGCCGTATCAGGCTGAGATCGCGCAGGGACGGCTCGAGGCGCTACTCAACTTCCAGACGATGGTAATAGATCTCACCGCCCTTGAGATTGCCAACGCATCGCTGCTCGATGAGGCGACGGCCGCGGCGGAAGCGATGACGATGAGTTACGGGCTCAAAGGCAAGCCAGGCAAGGAAATCTTCCTCGTCGCGTCCGAGTGCCATCCGCAGACGATCGACGTAGTGAAGACCCGCGCCGGAGTACGCGGAATCGAGGTGCGCGTCGCGAGCCATGCCGATTTTAAGATCAGTCCCGATGTGTTTGGCGTTCTGGTACAGTATCCGGCGACGGATGGCGCGGTGATCGACTACACGAAGACCGTCGAGCAGGTGCACGCGGCCGACGCCCTGCTCACGGTCGCGGCCGATCTTCTGAGCCTAGTGCTGCTCACGCCGCCGGGCGAGTGGGGCGCCGACATCGTCGTCGGCAACACGCAGCGCTTCGGAGTTCCGCTGGGGTACGGCGGTCCGCATGCGGCGTATTTCGCCACCCGGGACGAATTCAAGCGGCACATTCCGGGACGCATCATCGGCGTGTCGCGCGATGCGGACGGGAAGCCGGCGCTGCGCATGGCGCTCCAGACGAGAGAGCAGCACATCCGCCGCGAGAAAGCGACGAGCAACGTCTGCACGGCCCAGGTGCTGCTGGCGGTGGTTGCGAGCATGTACGCGGTTTACCACGGGCCGCGGGGTCTCACCCGCATTGCGAGGCGGGTGCACGGATTTGCCGCGGCGCTAAGTGAAGGACTGCGCAAGCTCGGCTACACGATCGTGCGCGAGGACTATTTCGATACGATCCGTGTCGCGCTCGGCAAGCGAAATGTGCATGCGATCATGGAGGAGGCGCGCAGCCGGCGCATCAATCTGCGCGTCATGGACGACAGGAGCATCGTCGTCGCTCTCGACGAGACCGTCAGCAACGACGACATCACCAATCTTCTGGCGGCGTTCAATGGCGGGAAGGACCCCGACTTCGGGATCGAGGACCTCGCGTCGGGAGCCGACCCTCGCTACGACGAGCGCTTCAACCGGACGACTCGCTTCCTCATGCATCCGGTGTTCAACAAGCACCATGCTGAGACCGAGATGCTCCGCTATATGAACAGGCTCCAGTCGCGCGATCTCTCGCTCGTCCACTCGATGATTCCGCTCGGCTCCTGCACGATGAAGCTGAACGCGACGGCGGAGATGATGCCAATTACTTGGCCTGGGTTCGCCAAGATTCACCCCTTTGCGCCGCTCGACCAGACGGACGGTTATCGCCAGCTGTTCGACGAGCTCGAGAGCGCCCTGGCGGAGATCACGGGGTTCGCGGCGGTCTCGCTCCAGCCGAACGCCGGCTCCCAGGGAGAGTTCGCCGGACTGCTGGTGATCCACGCGTATCACGCCTCCCGCAACGAGGCGCACCGCAACGTGTGCCTCATTCCCCAGTCGGCGCATGGGACTAACCCGGCGAGCGCGGTTATGGCGGGAATGCAAGTCGTGGTCGTGAAGACCGACGAGCGCGGGAACATCGATGTTGCCGATGTGAAGGCGAAGGCGGAGGAGCACGGGCTACATCTCGCGGCGCTGATGGTGACTTATCCCTCGACCCATGGCGTGTTCGAAGAATCGATCGTCGAGATCTGCGATATCGTCCACAAGTACGGCGGGCAGGTGTACATGGATGGGGCGAACATGAACGCGATGGTCGGCTTGTGCCGGCCCGCGGACATCGGCGCCGACGTCTGCCACCTCAATCTCCACAAGACGTTCTGCATCCCGCACGGCGGCGGCGGGCCGGGGATGGGTCCGATCGGCGTGGCGAAGCATCTCGTCCCGTTTTTGCCGGGCCATCCGGTGGTCAGACTGGACGGACGGCACGAGGTCGGAGCGGTATCGGCGGCGCCGTGGGGCAGTGCCAGCATTCTCCCGATTTCGCACGCCTACATCAAGCTGATGGGCGGAGATGGACTGGAGTACGCGACGAAAGTCGCGATCCTCAACGCCAACTACATCGCGAAGCGTCTGGAGCCGCATTTTCCGGTGCTGTACAAGGGTGCGCAAGGAACCGTCGCGCACGAGTGCATCGTCGACACGCGGGTGGTGAAGCAGACGAGCGGCATCGACGTCGAGGACATCGCGAAGCGACTCATGGACTACGGCTTTCACGCACCGACGGTCTCGTTTCCTGTGCCCGGTACGCTGATGATCGAGCCGACGGAGAGCGAGCCGAAGGAGGAGCTCGACAGGTTTTGCGACGCGATGATCTCGATTCGCGAGGAGATCAGGGAGATCGAATCCGGCGCCGCGGACAGGCAGGACAACGTTCTCAAGAACTCGCCGCACCCGATCGGGCGCGTGACGGCGACCACGTGGACGCATCCGTATACGAGAGAGCGTGCCGCGTTCCCGGCGCCGTGGACTTTGGAGTTCAAGGTCTGGCCAGCGGTGGCGCGAATCGAGAGCGCGTATGGGGACCGGAACCTCATTTGCTCGTGCCCACCGACCGACGCGTACGTAGAGGCGGTAGTCGGAACGAGCTGAGACGGCTGACGCTACTGCCCGATGTGCTTCGTGTAGGCGTCCGACTTCATCAGGCCATCGATCTCCGAGGCGCTGCTCGGCTTGACCTTGATCATCCAGCCCGCGCCGTAGGGATCGGTATTCACTAAAGCGGGCTCTTTGTCCAGCCGCTCGTTGATCGCCAGGACCTCGCCCGCGATCGGCGCGAACAGCTCTGAAACCGCCTTCACCGCTTCGATTGTCCCGAACACATCGTGCTTGCCGAATTTCGTCCCGACTTTTGGCAGCTCAATGTAAACGACGTCGCCGAGCTCGCCCTGGGCGTAGTCGGTGATGCCGATCTCGGCGTTGCCGTCCTTGCCCTTACGGACGTACTCGTGCTCTTCCGTGTACTGGAGATCGTTCGGGATATTCGCCACTTGTGCTCCGCTGGAGGATGCCTGCCGGACTGCCGGGCGCGAAGTCTATCCGCGCCCTGAAACAGAGTCAAGAAACGCTGACTTGGCTCTCCATAGTACGGACATCGCTCCCCATGGCGCGGACATCGCTTCCC
>JAYWBE010000302.1:0-4681 GCA_043781715.1 Gemmatimonadaceae bacterium | reverse complement strand
TGACGACCGCGGTCGATGATTCCGCGGCGACAAATGCTGCTCTCGAGAGCATCGGAATCACCGGCGACACGGCTGCAATCGATCGGGCAACGGTCAGGCAGGCGGCCGAGGCGATCGACGCGCAGCGGGGACTTCTCAAGGTCGCGAAAGCGCAGAGATTCCCCACGCTCGCCCTGACGTCGCAATATGGCAAAGTCGCGTTTCCGCTAACTGGGATTCCGGGGTCGGGAGATTTCCGGACAAACTGGACGATCGGCCTGGCATCTCAGGTCCCGCTCTTTACCGGGGGCCGCATCAAGGGCGATCAACTGGTGGCGGAAGCCAATGTTCGTGAAGCGCAGGCACGCTACGATCAGGTCCGCGAATTCGCCGCGCTCGACTCCCGGGTGACGATCAACAATCTGGGTCAGGCGCGCGCGGCGTGGCAGGCAAGTCAGGGCACGGCGGAGCAGGCAGCACGCGCGTACTCGATCGCCGAGGTTCGTTACAAGGAAGGCATCTCGACGCAGATCGAGCTGAACGATTCGAGAATACTCCTCGAGCAGGCGGTCACGAATCGCGCGCTGGCGGCGAGGAATCTGCAGATCGCGCGCGTGAAGCTGGCGCTCTTGCCCGATCTTCCGCTGCAGAGCACGGGAACAACGCAGGCTCAGAGTCAGTCAGCAACGCAGCAAACGCAGTCGCAGCAGAGCAGTCAGCCGGCGCAAGCCGCGCAGGCGCAGGGCCAGCAGCAGACCAGTATTCCACCACAGTAAGTACCTAGAAGAGAGTCATTTATGAAGATAGATCGAAGTATTTCGAGAAAGAGCGCCGCTGTTCTGCTGAGTCTTTTCGCCCTCGCTGTCGTCAACGCGTGCAACAGAGGCGACAAAGCTTCGGCAGCCGAGACGGCAAAGGCGGAAACGATGATAGTAGGGCCCGAGAACATCACAGTAGCCGCCAACGGATCCATCATGACCGGGCCATCCATCTCGGGAACGCTCGAGCCTGACCGTGAAGCCGTGCTTCGTGCGCAGGTCCCCGGCAGCGTTCTCCAGACCTACGCGGATCAGGGTCAGGCCGTGAATGCCGGGACCGTGCTCGCGCGAATAGACGCGACGGGAATCCAGGACGCGTACACCTCGGCGCGCGCCGGCCTGGTCTCCGCGCGCAACGCGACGGATGTCGCGGCAAAGGATCTTTCCCGAAACGAGAAGCTCCTTGCCGCCGGCGCGATTGCTGAACGCGACATCGACCAGTCACGTCGCTCGTCGATTGCCGCGCACGCGGCGCTCGAAGACGCGAACTCGAGACTGGCGAGCGCCGAGAAGGCGTACCGCAGCACGACCGTCACGGCGCCCTTCGGTGGAGTAGTGAGTGAGCGTCCAGTCTCGGCGGGCGATGTTGTTCAGCCGGGGACTGCTCTGTTCACTGTCGTCGATCCATCGAGCATGAGGCTCGAAGCATCGGTGCCGGCTGAGCAGCTCGCATCGATCCGTATCGGTGTGCCGGTCGATTTCACCGTCAGCGGCTATCCTGGCCGCCAATTCGTAGGACGTATCACTCGCATCAACCCAACCGCGGATCCAACGACCCGCCAGGTGCGCATCTACGTCTCGATTCCGAACGAGGGTCGCGCGCTCGTCGGCGGACTGTTCGCGAACGGGCGGATGTCCACCGCAACGAAGATGGGCCTGGTGGTTCCGCAGTCCGCCGTTGATGTGCGCGGATCGGTTCCGTCCGTGATGCGGGTGAAGCAGGGAAAGGTGGAGAAAGTACAGGTACAGATCGGGCTGACGGACAAGACATCCGAGACGATCGAGATATTGTCAGGTGTGCAACCAGGCGACACGCTCCTCCTGGGCGCGGCCCAGGGAATTACTCCGGGGACCCTCATACGGGTCTCGGCACCCGCGGCAGGTCCGGCAGCGAATAGCGGTCGGGGGAGCTGATTTATGGTCATTTCAGATTTTGCGATCAAGCGCCCGATGATCACCGTCGTCACGATGGTGGCATTGGTCGTGTTCGGACTGTTCGCGCTATGGCGCCTCCAGACCGACGAGTTTCCGGATATTCAGCAGCCGGTCGTGCTGACGTTTATTCCTTACCCCGGCGCATCGCCGGAAGGTGTCGAGCGCGAAATCCTCAAGCCGGTCGAGGATGCGATCAAGGGAATCTCTGGCGTCGACAAGATCTACGGCACCGCCGGCGACGGATACGCCCAGATCGTCACGCTGTTCCTGTTCGAGAAGGATCCTCAAATCGGCACGCAGGACATTCGTGATGCCATCTCGGGAATCCGCTCCGATCTTCCTGTCGAGATGAAAGAGCCGGTGCTACAACGATTCGACCCATCCGACCAGCCGATCGTGTCGATGACGATGGCTTCGCCCTTAATGACTCCGGCGCAGCTCACACGACTCGCTGATCCAGACATCACGAGCAAGCTGAGAGGAATTCCGGGCATCGCCCAGGTGCAGCTCGTGGGTGGCGTGAAGCGCGAGATGACGATCCAGCTCCGGCCCCAATCGCTCCAGGCGGCCGGCATCAGTGTCGGCCAGGTCGTGCAGGCGCTGGAGTCGCAGAATCTCGCCGCCCCAGTTGGACGTCTCAACGGCAACCTGGATGAGCGTACGATTCGTCTGCAGGGTCGTCTCGAGGGCCCTCAGGATTTCATGAACCTGGTAGTCGCTGAGCGAAACGGTCAGATCGTGCGACTGGGTCAGGTCGCCGATGCGATCGATGGCACGCAGGAGCAGCGCTCGCTCGCCCTCTACAACGGGGTCGAGGCAGTCGGCATCAACATCGTCAAGGCGAAGGGCTACAGCACGACCGATGTGAGCGCGAAGGTTCGCGCAAAGGTGGCGGAGATCCAGAAGACCCTTCCGGCAGGCGTGAAGATCGACGTTGTGAAAGACTCGGGTCTCCGTGTCAAAGCATCGGTGACCAACGTCGAAGAGGCGCTTCTCATCGGAGCGCTTCTCACCGTGCTGGTGGTGTTCGTGTTCCTCAACTCGTGGCGATCGACCGTCATCACGGGTCTGGCGCTGCCAGTGTCGGTGATGGCGTCGTTCATAGCCGTGTGGGCGTTCGGATTCACGCTCAACACCATGTCGCTGCTCGGATTGTCGCTCGCGATTGGAATCCTGATCGACGATGCCATCGTGGTGCGCGAGAACATCGTGCGCCACATCGAGATGGGTAAGGACCACATGACGGCGTCGCACGAGGGCACCGACGAGATCGGTCTTGCCGTCGCTGCCACGACGTTCTCGATCGTCGCGGTATTCGTTCCAGTGGCGTTCATGTATGGAGTGGCGGGACAGTGGTTCAAGCCATTCGCTCTCACGATCGCAGCGTCGGTGCTAGTGTCGCTGTTCGTGTCGTTCTCGCTCGACCCCATGTTGTCGGCATACTGGGCCGATCCGCAGGTGGAGGCGGGCGAGCACCGTAATCCGATCGCGCGCACGCTCGAGAAGTTCAACAACTGGTTCAACCGCATGGCACAGCGCTACAAGGGGCTGATTGCATGGGCGCTCGATCACCGGGTGGCGGTGGTTCTGCTTGCGCTGGGCTCCTTCATTACCGCGCTCGCGCTTCCAGCCGTGGGACTCGTGGGTGCGAGCTTCTTCGGGACCGAGGATCAGTCCGAGGTCAACGTCGCCCTCGAGACTCCGCCCGGATCGAATCTCGCCTACACGAGGATCAAGGCCGAAGAGGCCGCTCGGCTCGCTCGCGAGCACAAGGAAGTCCGCTTCACCTACACTACTCTTGGCGGCACTACCGGTGACGTGAACAACGGCAACATCTACGTTCGCCTCGTGCCAAAAGCCGATCGCAGCATCGGCGCGGAGGACTTCGGGCGGCAGCTTCGCGGGGAAGTAGGGCACATCGGTGGCGCGACGATGTCCGTATTCACCAACGACTTCCAGGGGGCGCAGAAGCAGATTCAGATCCAGTTGCGCGGCGGTACTTCCCAGCAGCTGGCGACGACTGCTGAAGCGATCGCCGAGCAGGTAAAACAGGTGAAGGGCGCGGTGGATGTCGGGCTGTCCACCAAAGGCCAGAAGCCGGAGCTCAACGTCGAGCTGAATCGCGGCCTGGCCGGTACGCTCGGAGTCACCGTGGGTCAGGTGGCTCAGGCGCTGCGTCCGGCTTTCGCCGGAATAAAAGCCGGCGATTGGGTGGATCCGACAGACGAAACGCGTGAGGTAAACGTGCGCCTCGCTCCGGAAGCCAGACAGCGTGCCGTGGATCTGGAACAGCTTCCCCTCGTAGTGGCCGGGCCCGATGGTCAGCCGAGGACATTGCCCCTGGGCCAGATCGCGACGGTCACGCAGGGGCTGGGTCCGGCCCAGATCACCCATCTCAATGGCGATTTCGTCGTGACCGTCCAGGCGAACACGTCCAATCGTCCGCTAACGGAAGTGATGAAGGACATCAACGCCAGAATCGCGAAGATCACCTTTCCGCCGGGCGTGCACATGACACAAGGCGGCGAAGTCGACAGCCAGAACGAAGTATTCGGCCGCATCTTCTCAGCGCTGGGTATCGCGGTGATGCTGATGTATCTGATTCTCGTGATGCAATTCGGCTCGTTCCTCGAGCCGCTGGCGATCATGATCTCGTTGCCGCTGTCGCTCATCGGCGTCATGCTCGCGCTCATGATCACCGGCACGACGATCAACATCATGAGCCTGAT
>JAYWBE010000301.1:0-4691 GCA_043781715.1 Gemmatimonadaceae bacterium | reverse complement strand
CGAGCACCGCGGCCAGCGCGTTCTCATCGTCTGCCACGCGGTCGTCGTGCTCTGCATGCGCTACATACTCGAGCATCTCACGGAAACGGAGTTGCTCGCTATTGACAAGAAAGCCGATATCGCCAACTGTTCCGTCACTCTTTACAGGCACGATGAGACGCTCGGCCCCCGCGGCAATCTCCGTCTCAAGCTCTTCAATTTCGTTGCGCCCCTCGAACAAGCCGGCACTCCCGTCACATCGGGGCCGGACGTGAAGATTGGCACGCGCTAGCAGGCGGCGAGAGCGTCCCGACGAAATCGCTCCGCCGATGAACGCGCTCGAGGGAAAACAGTCTGCCTAGATCTGAAGGGCGTGAACTGGACGCGTGGGTGTCGTCGGCGTGTCGCGGCGGCGAATCGTCTCGCCCGCCGGCGCCTTCATCGGTAGCGTCAACAGAAAAGTCGTACCCATTCCCACTCTGCTCGCGACGGTCACATCGCCACCGAGCAGACGCGCGAGCTTCCGGGTGACGCTCAATCCCAAACCCGTGCCGCCGGTTTTTCTCGTGGCGGTTTGCTCCGCTTGCCAGAACGGCTCGAAGATTTCCTCGATGTTCTCGACCGCAATCCCGACACCCGTGTCCGCGATGCTCACTTCCAGAATTGCATTGCTCTCCGCGCAGCGGATCCGGACTTCTCCGTTCTCAGTGAACTTGATGCCGTTGGAGAGAAGGTTGACGAGCATCTGCCGCAGCTTCGTGCCATCCGTCTGGATCACCTGATCTTCGTCGAGCAGCTCCACGACGAAATCGATGCTCTTCGCCGCGGCCATGGGCTCCACGAGCGCGGCCGCATCGGCGAGCGTGTGATTTACCGACATCGACTCCCACCTTATCCGCTCGCGCCCGACGTCCACCCGGGCGAAGGTCAGAATCTCGTCGATGAGGCCGAGCAGATGACGCGCGCTGGCGTTGATTCTTCCGAGCTGCTGCCGCTGAAGCTCCGTCACCGGGCCAGTGATGCCATCGGAAAGGAGCTCCTCGTACCCCATGATCGCCGTGAGCGGAGTACGCAGCTCGTGCGACATGACCGCGAGGAAATCGGTCTTGCTGTTGTTCGCTCTCTCGGCCTCCGCGCGCGCCGCCTCGGCTTCGCTCCGTGCTTTCTCCGCGTGGGCGCGCGCCTGCTGCTCGAGTGCGAGCAAGTCGACGCGCTCCTTGTCGGTGTTGCGGAGTACCCGGGCTGACCAGAGCACCAGCCCCACGAACGTCAGAATACTCAGGACCGCGAAAAGCGATACGCCGAACTCGGACTCGTAGAATCCGGCGGATTCTCCCAGCATCCTGATGACGCCGAGCACGATCGGCACGAGCAGAGCGGCGGGTAGAAGTCTCCGCGTCAGCACGCCCCCCGGACCTTCGTCCATGAGGAGCACGGCGACACCGCGGTCTCCCACCGCGACGAGAATTCCGACGCCAAGTATCAGCTGCCCTATCGCCGTCCACAACGCCATGGCCGACGACTGCGACAGCGTGTACATCCCCCTGACTCCGAAGACATAGCCCAGAATCGCGAGGAGCGCGATGAGGAGAGCCGGTGTGGCGAACATCTGCGCGCGGAGATCGTGCCTTCGCCGATCGTGAGGGATCGAGAGGAGCGCGAGCGCGAAGAGCAGAAGACTGCCGGCGCTGTTTATCGCCATGCGGCCGGCAGGATAGTGCGAGACCGGCTTGAGTTTGTCCCCGAAGAGCAGCAAGTCGAACCCCGATTCGCTGCCGCGCAGATACTCATAGAGAGTGAGCCCGGCGATCGTGGCGACAAGGGCGGCGAGAGTTTGCTGAATCGCTTCCTTGCTTGCCGTCAGATGCGTGCGCACCGCCATTGTCAGCGCGCCGCCCGCCAGAACGAAGCACAGCGCCATCAGCGGAAGTATCGGATATCCGCCGGTCGTCGCGGTCGTAACGAAGGGAAGATTCAGAGCCCAGCCCGCGAGCGCCACGGCCCCGAGGATGGCGACGGCGCTGCCTGCTATAATGGGCACCCGCTCAAAAAAGCCGATCATCGGGCTGTGACGTCCCCATGGGCTGACTGGAATTTCGGTGGGATTCGCCATGTTACGCGTTGACCGAAAACGTATTCGCGAACGATGACGAGTGCAATTCTACCACGCTATCGCTTTGCGATCGCGGAAAAACGCGCCCGTTGGACCGTTGTCAGGTAGAGTCGCGAGCCAAGTGACAGTCTCGGCGCCTTTCTCGACGGTGCGAGTGCCGCCGCGCCCACCCATTGCCGTCTGCACCCACCCAGGGTCAACCGAGTTCACCAGGATTCCCATTCCTTCTGTTTCGGCCGCGATCACTCGAGTGACTACGTTGATGCCGCCCTTTGACAGCCTGTACGCAATGTACCCCGCACCCATCTCGGTGAGGGAGCCCATGCTGCTCGAGAGGTTGACGATTCGCCCGTAACGGCGGCTCTTCATGATGGGGATCGCAAGGCGCGACAGCAGAAAGGGACCATAGACATTGGTCTGCATCGTCTCGCGAATCATCTCGATTTCTTCCAGCGGATCGGCGTCGCCTTCCTCGATCATGATCCCGGCGTTGTTCACCAGGATGTCGAGACGACCCACATCACGGCGCACCCAGCTCATGCATTCGCTGATGCTCTTGGCACTCGACACGTCGAGCTGACGCGCTTCGACGGGCAGTCCAGCGGTGGTCAGCTCTCCCGCGGCGGCAACTCCTCTCGCGGCGTCGCGGGATCCCAGGATTACCTTGATGCCGAGCCCCACGAGCTGGCGGCATACCTCCAGTCCAATTCCGCGGTTGCCGCCTGTAACGAGTGCGATTCTCTGCTCGGCCATTCGTGTGTGTTCGGGATGAGGGCGCTACGACAGGAGTGTAGCCAGCGCCGCGCCCCGCTGGCAAGTTACGGGAACCGCAGTATGATTGCACTTGTTGCCGGACCGCGTTTCTCTTCCATGACTGAATCCCGACTCACAACCCCCGCGCCGTCCTCTGCTCCTCCCTCAAAGCAGGAGATCGCGGACCTCCTGACCGAGGCGCGCGAGAGAACGCTGCTGCTCATATCCGTGCTGTCGGACGAGGACCTGCATCAGCAACACGATCCGCTCATGAGTCCAATTATCTGGGACGTCGGACACATCGCGCACTTCGAGGAGCTCTGGCTCACGCAGAATCTCGATGGCCCGATCGAATTCTCCGAGATGCCCGGGATCTACAATCCGTTCGAACATCCCCGTGCGACTCGCGCCTCGCTCGTGCTTCCAACTCTGGCGGAGATGACGAAGCGGCTCCGGGAGATTCGCGGTCGCGTTATTGATCGGCTCGACTCGGTGGAATTCGACCAAGAGAATCCGTTGTTGCGGGACGGCTATGTCTACAACATGGTCCTTCAGCACGAGTACCAGCATAACGAGACGATTCTTCAGACGTTTCAGCTCAAGAGGGGCGATCCCTATCGTGCCCCGCGCCACGTCTCCTTCGCGGCGCGTGCGCTCCCGTGGCCCGAGATGGTGTCATTCGGCGGCGGAAAAGTGTCGATCGGAACATATGACCGGAGTGCCGCCTACGACAACGAGCGGCCAGAGCATGTGATCGATCTGCCTCCGTTCCTGATCGATCGCTTTCCCGTCGCCAACGCGCAGTACCTGGAGTTCATCAAGGAGAACGGGTACGAACGAAAAGAATTCTGGTCCGATTGGGGCCAGCGGTGGCTGGCGGAGACTGGGGCGGCAGCCCCGAAGTACTGGAGCAGAGCAGGCGAGGGATGGATCACCCGCACGATGGACGTCACGCGCCCACTCGATCTTACGCGCCCCGTCTGTCACATCTGCTTCTACGAAGCCGAAGCGTTCGCGGCCTGGGCTGGAAAACGGCTTCCGAGCGAATTCGAGTGGGAAGTCGCGGCATCCTGGAATCCATCGACGAAGCGAGCCCAGAATTTTCCCTGGGGTGACTCTCCTGCCGATGCTCAATCCGCAAACATCGACCAGCTCGCCTTCGACACCGCTCCGCTTGGCACCTACGATCGCAATGTGTCTCCGCTCGGCTGCTATGGAATGATCGGCGACGTGTGGGAATGGACATCGAGCGACTTCTACGGCTATCCCGGCTTTCAGAGTTTTCCATACAAGGAATACTCAGAGGGGTTCTTCGGTCCCGAATACAAAGTCCTGAGAGGCGGCTCGTGGGCTACCCGGCCGGGCGCCATTCGTAGCACTTTCAGGAACTGGGACTATCCCATCAGGCGGCAGATCTTCAGCGGATTCCGCTGCGCGCAGGACGCATGAAGAACGGCAATCGTTCCTCCGAACTCGTCGGCAGCACGCCGCCCTACACCGTGCACCGCCCCCACCTGCAGATGGTGCGGGACGTACGCCATGGTCTCGCGAGATCCCCGAAACAGCTTTCGCCCAAGTACTTCTACGACGAGCGCGGCTCCAAGCTGTTCGAGGAGATCACTCAGCTTCCCGAGTACTATCTGACGCGCGCGGAGCGATCGCTGCTGGAACAGCGGATCGCCGAGATCATCGCAGCGGTGCGACCGTGCTCCCTCGTCGAGCTTGGCGCTGGCAGTGCGACCAAGACGCACATAATTCTCGACGAGATGCGCTCGAACGGATGCGCGGAGTGCTACGTCCCCATTGATGTGAGCAAGGATTTTCTGAAAGCCACGGCGGCTCAGTT
>JAYWBE010000300.1:0-4704 GCA_043781715.1 Gemmatimonadaceae bacterium | reverse complement strand
CGACCGGTGGCAAGGGAACCGATGTAGCTACCGTGCGAAGCGACGGGATCGAGTTTCCATTTCCAGGGTATCTCAACAACATCGTTCGCCAGATTGCTCTCAACTTCAAACCACGGAATCCTGCTGCGCGTCTCAAAGCGGAAGTAAGGTTTCTGATCCATCGCGATGGCTCCGTATCAGACCTCACGTTCATCAGACGCTCCGGCAATTTCTCCTTCGACCTCGAAGCACAGGGCGCGGTGGAGGCGGCCTCGAGCACGCGCGCGTTCGGCCCGCTGCCGACCGGATTTCCGGACGACGCTCTCCCCGTGGTATTCAGCTTCGATCCCGAGTTCCTGAAATGAGAATGAGAGCGTGGTGCCGTTTTCTCGTCGTCATCGCCTGCACGCTTGCGGCTGCGACGATCGCACGCGCCCAGGACACGACTGCCGCTCCCGGTGTGCGGCTCGGTCTCAGCTATACCGCGGGCAGCAAGCCCGGCGTGATCATCCTCCCCGTGCAGGACGACTACGACGATTCGCTGCGGCTCATCGTGCAGCGGGATCTGGACTACAGCGACCGCACGACCGTGATCGCGCTGGATGAAAGGACTGTCAGCGGGCTCGTGCCGGCCGCAGGCGAGAAGATCAACTTTCCGCTCGTCGCGAAGTTCGGAGCCGCTCTTCTCATTCGGATGACGCCGACGACGCAGGGGCTGCACGTGGCCGCTTACGATGTCGCGAGAGGACAGCTCCTCCAGTCGGAGCACTTTCTCTTCGACCGGCGCGACCGGGACTGGCGCTTCGCCTTGCATGGAGTGTCTGACCAGATAGAGCAGTGGGCATTCGGGAAGCGCGGCATCGCGCAATCTCGCATCGCGTACGTCAACGACGGCGAGCTGAGAATCGTCGACAGCGATGGCGCCGAGACGCGCTCGATCACGACTGGTCGGGGCGCGCTCTCACCGGCGTGGTCGCCGAACGGAGGGTCTGTCGTCTTCACCATTCTTGGCAACGCCGGGACACAGGTGCAGGAGCTCGACGTCCGCACGGGTCGCACTCGCAGGGTGAGTCAGATTCGCGTTGGGCTCAACATTACGCCGATTTATCAGCCGGGCGGAAATGCGATTCTTTACGCGCAGGGGACAGGCAACGGCACCGATCTCGTTCTGGCGGGTCTCGACTCGGGTCCGCCGAAGAAAATCACGATCGGGAAAGGGACGGACAACACGTCGCCATCCTACAGTCCGGATGGCCACCAGATCGCGTTCGTCTCCGGGAAGTCGGGCGCCCCCCAGGTGTATATTATGGATGCGGACGGGTCCAACGTTCAGCTGGTTACGCCGTACACACCGGGGGTGCGCAGCTATCGAGCGAGCCCGGACTGGTCGCCTGACGGTCGCGCGATCGCGTACGAGCAGCAGAATGGGAATTTCCAGGTCTTCATGATCGATTTGCGGGATCGGGTTCCGAAGCAGCTCACGAGCGAAGGCGAGAACGAGGATCCGTCCTGGGCACCCGATGGGCGGCACATCGTCTTCACTTCGTCGAGGGGCGGCGACAAGCAGTTGTGGATTCTAGACACCGAGTCTGGCCGCGCGCGGCAGCTCACCCACAGCAGGGGAGCGAGATTGGCGGCATGGTCGCCGATTCTCGCCAATCCGGAAGTAGGGACATACTCACAATGACGAAAGCAACTCCTCTGTTTTTTTCTGTAATCGCCCTGGTTTCGAGCGGCTGCTTCTTCGCGACGAAGTCCGACTTCGACAAGCTGCAGGCGGACATCGTCGGCACACGCGCCGGCTCGAACGCCGCTGATTCTGTTCAGCGCGCCTATCTGATCGACGTAAGTCGTTCGGTTCGGGCGCTCAACGACTCAATCAACGCGCTCAGCAAGAAAATCAACACGATGCGCACGGCCACGGAGTCGGATCTCGCGGCGATGAAGCAAGACATCTCGCAGCTCCAGGACATGAGCGGGCAGAGCGAGCGGCAGCTGCGTGACATGCGCGCGGCGGTCGAGGAGAAGACCACCCAGCCTGATGCCGCGCCGAGAACTGACAGCACTGCTTCGAGCGCGGGTGGACCGACGAGCGGCCCGGGCCCCGGCCAGCTGCTGCAGGCAGGCCGCGATCAGCTTCTCAAGGGCGGTAACGCCTCGGCGCGCGCCGCGTTCAGGGAGCTGATCGCGAAGTATCCGAAGTCCGACCTGGTTCCCGAGGCGATGTTCTACACGGCGCAGGCCTACGCCGCCGAGCGAAACACCGACGCCGCGGACGCGGAGTACGCGGCGTTGATCGTGAAGTATCCAAGCTCCCCGCGCGTGCCGACGGCGATGTACAAGCGCGCGCTGCAGCTGCAGGCCTCGAAGAAGACCGCCGAAGCCAGGCGCCTGTTTCAGGAAATCATCAAGCGCTTCCCGCGCTCTGACGAGGCCGCCCTCGCCGACGAGCGCCTACAGTCGATCCGGTAGAACGGAGCGGTGGTATGAGCGAAGCTCCCGGCCACGAAATGCCGTTCCTGGATCATCTGGAGGAGCTGCGCAAGCGACTCTTCTGGATTGCCGGCGCGATAGTAATCGGGGTCGTGGTGGGGTTCGCGCTGCTTTCCCGGCTTGACATCATCCGCCTGCTGGAGCATCCGATTCTTCCCTTTCTGCACGGGCAGAAGCTCATTTACACGCACCCGGGCACCTCCTTTCACATCCTCCTCAACGCGTCGCTGGCGCTGGGGATGATTCTGGCGTCGCCGGTGATCGTCGGGCAGATCTGGGGCTTTTTGGCGCCCGCGCTCTACGCTCACGAGAAGCGTGTCGTGATCCCCGTGCTCGTCGCGATGGTCGCGCTCTTTCTCGCCGGGGTGGCGCTCAGCTACTTCGTCGTGCTGCCGCTCACGCTCCAGTTCCTCATGAGCATCGAGTCGACGGCGCTGACCCCGCTGATCTCGGCGACGGAGTACTTCGACTTCGCGATCAGCATGTGTGTAGCGTTCGGAGTGGTTTTCGAGGTTCCGATCGCGATTCTCGCCCTCACCGCGCTCGGCCTGGTCACTCCGCAGTTCCTGTCGAAGTACAGAAGGCATGCAGTCGTGGTGTGCCTGACGGCGGCGGCATTCATCACGCCCGGTGCGGACCCCTATTCGTTGTTCGCGCTCGCGATACCACTCTACGTGCTCTATGAAGTGAGCGTATTCGTCGCGCAGTTCGCGTTTCGCAAGCGTCAGAAGCGGCAGGCTAAGCGCGAGGCTGAGGACTCAGCTAGCTCCCGGAGCGCGGGGGCTCCGGCGTGATGCGCCGCGCCATCCTGCTCGCCTCTGGTGCGGTTGCTCTTTCGGCGCACACTGATCTTTGGGCCCAAGTCCGGACGCTCCCCGCGCCGCGGCGCGACACCGTTCGGGCGCGCGCGGATACGTCTCGCCGCGACAGCACCGCCGCCGATTCCGCCAGGCAGAAGGAGCTGATCAAGTGGAACGAGCCCGATTCGGTCATGCGGGTCCTCATGGCGCGTCCCGGCTACAGCGCGACCCGGTATCAAGGTGACGTAGCGGTGTTCAACGCACAGGCTCACACTCTCGAGCTCAAGGGAAAGAAAGCAGGCGTCAACCGCGATCAGACCGTGCTGGTCGGTGACAGCATCATCTACAACGATTCCACAAAGATCATGGTGGCGCGGGGCGACACGATAATACTTCGCGATCCCCAGCAGCAAGCCGCCGACGTCGTTGCACGCGGCGAGATGGCGTATAACGTCGAGCTCCACCGCGGTGTCGTGACCAACATCTCGACGGCAATCGAGGAGACGGGTCAGCATTGGCTCGTGCATGGAGTGACCGCCGCCTTCGTGAGCGACACCACACGTGGACGTGAGACGGCATTCTACGTTCGGAATGGTACGATTACGAGCTGCGACGACTCGATTCCCGATTACCACTTCCGGTCGAACGAGATCAAGATGATCACGAAGAACATCATGGTCGCCCGGCCGGCTATCCTGTACATCGGCGATGTGCCCATCATGTGGCTGCCCTTCATCTTCCAGGATATTCGTTCGGGGCGCCGCAGCGGTGTCATCACGCCGCGCTTCGGAGTGAGCGAGCTATTACGCAACAGCCCGACCTACCGGCGCCACGTCGAGAACCTGGGCTACTACTTCGCGATCAGCGATTACATGGATGCGCAGGTCGCGCTCGACTGGCGGAGCGGAGCGCGATCGACCGTTGGCGATCCGGGTTGGGTGCGCATCAACGGAGAGATGCAGTACCGCTGGCTCGACCGATTCATGACGGGCCGAGTGGCGCTGTTCCGTCACTCTCAGAACGATGGCTCAACGAACACGGGCTTGAGCTGGGGCCATTCGCAGCAATTTTCACAGAGCAGCCATCTCACAGCGGATATCAATTACGTCACCAATACCTTCATTCAGCGAACCACGGCGTTCATTCCGGCGCAGGTCCTGGCGAACATCTCGTCGCGGGCCAATTACGACACGAAGATTGGTCCCGCCTCGCTGAGCCTCGGTGGCACGCGAACCCAGCACCCGGGACGAACCGAGGTGGAGCAGAGCTTTCCGAACTTCAGCATCACGGTTCCAACACTGTCGCCCGCCTCGTGGCTCGAGTGGTCGCCCGGCTTCAGCTTCTCCACCGATCAGATCCTCAACAGCGACGCGGGGGCCGAGTTCCCCTACCGGTACATCACCAACAGCAGGGGACTACCGGACAGCGTTCG
>JAYWBE010000299.1:0-4726 GCA_043781715.1 Gemmatimonadaceae bacterium | reverse complement strand
CAAGGCGCGAACGCGATCGTCGATCCGTCGCTGCTCACGTCGCTCAACGCCAGAGTCGGCGACACGCTCAAGCTTGGCTTCGGCACCTTCACCATCGTCGCGACGATCAAAGATGTCCCCGGTGCCGCCGGCATCGCCGAGATGCTCGGCCCGCGCATCTTCATTCCCGCGCGCTACGTGGCCGAGACACAGCTGTTGGTCTTCGGAAGCACCGCGGAGAGGACCGTCCTGGCGAAACTCCCGCCCGGCGTCGATCCGGACAAGTTCGTCAAGCCGTTCAAGAAACGTGTCGAGGACCAGCAGGTGCGCATCCGCACGGTCACGCAGACCGAAATGGCCACCGAGGATGCGATCGAAAACCTCACGAGCTTCATTGGCATCGTCGGGCTGGTGGCACTCCTGCTCGGCGGAATCGGGGTAGCGAGCGGTGTTCGCGCGTTCGTCGCGCGCAAGATCGACACTGTAGCCGTGCTTCGCTGTCTGGGCGCATCGAGTGGTCAGGTCCTGACGATCTATGTCGTGCAGGCCGCGGCGATGGGTCTGGTGGGCGCTGCAGCGGGTGCCGCGCTGGGCGTGGCCATTCAGTTTCTCCTTCCGCACGTGCTCACGGATTTTCTGCCAATCGATGTGCGGGTGACGCTCGTGCCGTCGGCGGTCCTCACCGGACTCGCGGTTGGTGGCTGGATCGCGCTCATCTTTGCGCTGCGCCCGTTGCTCGCTTTACGCAACGTCTCGCCGCTTCAGACGCTCCGCCGCGACACCGACGCCGACGTGCTGCGCATGCGATGGACGGATGCGCCAAGAATAGTCGTGAACGCGGCGATGGTGTTGAGCGTGGTCGGCATTGCGCTCTCACGAGCGCAAACGACCAGGCAGGCATTCGCGATGAGCGCGGCGACCGGCCTTGCGATCCTCGCGCTCGCCGCCAGCGCTGCTCTTCTCTCCTGGGCCGCGCGCAAAGGACTGCGAACGCGTTGGCCTTACGTGGTCCGACAGGGTGTGGCGAACCTCTATCGCCCCGGGAATCAGACGCGCGCCGTAACGCTCGCTCTCGGATTCGGCGCGTTCCTGGTGAGCACGCTCTTTCTGGTGCAGAACAACCTTCTGCGCCGATTCACGACGGCAGCGGCGGAGTCCCGCGGAAACGTGGTCTTCTTCGACGTGCAGCAGGATCAGGCGGCGGGACTCGATTCGATCGTCAGGGGCGGAGGCCACGATGTGGTCCAGCTGGCGCCCGTAGTCACGATGCGCATTGCCTCGATCAATGGGAAACACGTCAGCGACATGAACCCGGTTACTCGCGGGCAGCGTGGCCGCGCGGCTTGGGCGCTCAGGCGTGAGTTCCGGTCAACCTATCGGGACAAGCCCGCGACCAGCGAGACGATCGTCGCCGGCAAGTGGTTCGGCGACAGCGCCCTCAAGTTTGAGCGCGATACGGGAGAGATCTCCCTCGAGGAAGGAATTGCGAAAGAGCTCAACGTCAAGCTCGGCGACATCATCGCCTGGAACGTGCAGGGGGTCGAGATCCCTACCCGCATCACGAGTCTCCGAAAGGTCCAGTGGACCCGGTTCGAGCCCAACTTCTTCGCCGTGTTCGCGCCGCCCGTGCTGAAGGGAGCGCCGAACCAGTACGTGCTGCTCGCGCAGGTGAAGGATCCCACAGCCGTCGCTCTCCTGCAGCGCGAAGTGGTGAACCGATTCCCGAACGTGTCGAGCATCGACCTTACCGCGATCAAGCGTACAGTGGACAAGATCGTCGGGAAGGTATCGCTCGCCATCCGGTTCATGGCCCTCTTCAGCCTCGCTGTCGCAATCCCCGTTCTGTTCAGCGCGGTGTCGGCAACGCGGCGCGAGAGGGTGCGCGAGGGCGTGCTCCTCAAAACACTGGGCGCCACGCGCGGGCAGATCGCCCGCATTCTTCTCGCCGAGTACTCCCTGCTCGGCTTGATGGGCGGCCTCACTGGAATGTTGTTGTCGCTGGCCGGAGGCTGGGCCGTCGTGCGCTACATGTTCAAGACGCCATTCGCGCCGGCGATTTTGCCGGTTGCCGGAATCGCGGCGGCGATCGTGGGGCTCACGCTGCTCATCGGGCTGCTCGCCGGACGCGACGTGTTCAGGGAGACGCCCATCGCCGCGCTCCGAGACGCGTGATTCCGTGTTGAGATTGGGACGCGCGACTGATCACGAGAATACCAAAGCAGGGGGCTGATAGCCTGGCAGCAGCCTGGCCGCGAGCTCCCTGCTTCGGTTTTGTGGATGCCAGTGCTCTAACCGCCTTCTATCCCTACTATTGGACGCGAAGCACGTAGACGTGCTCGCCTAAAAAGCTCGCCGCGGTGGTGCCCGAAGCATCAAGGACCTTCACGTTCTTCGCACCCGCGCCAGCCGCGACGGTGAGCCGGAAGTACGACCCGGTGCCCGAGCGGTTCATCGCCGAGATGTTGTCGCTGCCGCTGCCGACGGACTGAATCCGCAATGGGTACGTCGCGACTGACTGACTGAGCACCGACTTCGCGACCGGCGGCATCACGCTGCGGAAGTTGTACGACCGATACTGGTACTTCGGATCGAGTCCCGGGATTCCAAGGTGATCGGCGTACATCGACACGAGCCAGCCCTTCACCACTGTATCGATGGGAGCCTTGGTGGCGGCCGCGAAATTCTTGACTCCCGTGTCGGGTCCCGCGGCGAGCTGGCGCGTGAGGGTGCGTGGAAGTCCACCGGAGTAGTTATCGGCCGCGTAGCGAACGATGGCCCACGCTGCACCCCTGACCGCCAGGCTGGTGTCCGCCATCCTACTTGTCGGCGAGAACTGGTCGGGCTTGTCCATCCAGTGTGCGAGACGCGCGAGGTTCTGGAAGAAAAACGCGTTGAAGTCGTTGGCCTGCGAGCAGGGAGTGTTGCACGGCAGCACGTCGTTGAAGGTCAGCGTCTGGAGATCGGTGAAGCTGCGCTGAACGCGACCGACGGCATCCTCGGCGAAGTGCGCGAGCGCCTCATCGAGCCACGTCGACTCGAAATTGCTCACCAGCGGGTTCTGAAAGCGATTCCCAGCGTTTATCATGTGCTGAAATTCGTGCGCGATCGTGCCACGCGTTCCCTGACGCACCGAGCTGGCGCTGCGTGAGTTGCCGTACTTGAGTCCGCCGGGATCGGGCGCCAGGAGATAGAAGATTTCCGCCCCATTGCTCTCCGCGCAACCCTGCGCTTGCGGAGTGCCAACGGTCGGGAAAAAATCACCCGCAAAGAAGAATCCTCCAACGAAGCCACCCGTGGTGTTGGGCGGGGTCAGCTTATTGATCTGGCCAGTGAACAGCATGATGATGTGGCTATTCCCGTCGACATCGGTGGGAGTGCCGAAATAGGCGGCGTCGGTGGGATAGGTGACCGCGTCGAATTCCGACGTGATCGAGTCCAGCTCGGCCTGCGTGAACAGCGAAAGCGGTGGCCCGTCCAGAGTGTCCACCATGAGGATGGCCTTTTGACTCACCGAAGCGACTATAGCCTGAGTCGAAATAAAGCTGTCGCAGAGATTGGTGGTCGCTGCATTCGGAATCTTCACGTTGATCCTGTCACCGACAGCCGGCACGGCAAGGGCGGAAACCTGAGCGCTACGACGCGCGGAAAGCCCGGAAAGGCCGAACGGAATGGAACGTGAGCGCAGCGTCAGCTTCGTGCGCTCGAATGCGCGAACCCTGCTCTCGACCCCTTCCTGCGGCGACCGCGCCAGCGGAACCTGGTTCACCTGAAGGCTGGACCGAGCCGCAAAATCGGCGGCCGCCTCTATGCCGAACACGCCGGTGGCCCCCTTGTCGGCCTTCACGGTATAGTTGGCCACTATGTCGTGCTGTGCGCTCGTGTTTCCAACGACGATGATATAGTCCCGAGCCCCTGAGCCCGCGGGGAGATCGATGCCGTTCGGTATGTCGGTCGGATTCAGAACCCTCACCTCGCCGACATTCATGCTACTGATGTCGCTCAGCTTGACCACGGGTGGCGGCGTTATATCGCCGCCCCCGCCGCCGCACGCGACAGCCAGGATCACTACAGCAGGGACAAATCTCTTTATCACGCAGGACTCCTATGGCAGGGTTCGGAGGTAATTCCGGATTAATACCCGCGAGGCCGGGAAAAGGGCCTGTTTCGCGGTCCACCAATCTAAGGCTAAAGTCGCTCGTGAAAGCAGGAAACTTTGGCGTTTGGCACCCATTCGGGCGCGAGCGACAGCATTTGCTTGCTCAAGGTCAAGGCTATACATAGACTCAACCATGCCGACCGACGAGAAGCCTCAGCAGAACTTTCGCTCGCGCGAGCAGCAGGCCGCTCTCGGTCTCCTTCGCACCGCCGACGCCGTGAAGCGCAGTCTCGCGCAGGTGATCGCGCCGCACGGCATCACCCCGCAACAGTACAACGTGCTCCGCATTCTTCGCGGCGCCGGACCCGACGGCCTTCCGACGCTTACCATCGGCGAGCGCATGATTGAGCAGACTCCAGGCGTGACCCGCCTGGTGGACCGCCTCGAGCGAAAAGGGCTGGTAGCGCGCACTCCCTGTCCCAAGGACCGGCGCCGCGTATTCTGTGGAATTACTACCAAGGGTCTCGATCTGTTGAAGCAGCTGGACGATCCGGTCGACCGGTGGGATGCGCAGGCCGTGTCCGTTCTCCCACCTTCGGAGCTCGACTCACTCATTGACCTGCTCGACCGCGTTCGCGCGTCGAACTACTA
>JAYWBE010000298.1:0-4738 GCA_043781715.1 Gemmatimonadaceae bacterium | reverse complement strand
CGGGGTGCCGCTTCCGTTCGCCCGCGGCAAGCGAGCGCGCGACGTTGCTCAGGTCGACAATCGGTTTCGAGACAGCGCGGGAGAATAGCACGGCGAGAATGGCGGCCAGCAGGAAGGAGATGAGGCCGGCCACAAGAACACCGCTGCGGGCTCTCGCGAAGATCTCCTCGACCGCTCTCGTCGTCACGGAGACGCGAGCGACGCCGCGCGGCGCCTTGACGGCGACGTAGAGCTGCTCTTCGCCGGTGGATGGGCTCATGCGCCGAACCGAGCCGACTCCGTTCTTCCGCGCCGCGATTACTTCCGGGCGATTGCTGTGATCTTCCAAACTTTGGAGTGCTGGCCCGTCGAACTCCGAATCACCAACTACGTGTCCGGTGGAATCGATCAGAGTGATCCTGTGTCCTGTGGCGACACCCGCCGCATCTGCCAGCGAGTCGGGATCCACGCCCGACTTCCACTGAGTCGCCAGGAATCTCGCCTCTCCCGCCAGATCGTGAATGGCCTGCTCGGTGATGCTCGTGTGCAGCTGGTTGTCGATGATGACGACGACCGAGACGACCATTACGGCGACGATCGCAAGCGACTGGAGAAGCAGTCGGTGCGCGAGCTTCACGATCGCTCGCTGACGTTCTTAATGCGATAGCCGAAACCGCGCACCGTCTCGATCAGATCACCGGCTGGTCCAAGCTTGGCGCGGAGGCGCTGCACGTGCATGTCCACCGTCCGGGTCTGAATGTCGGGCGCTGCCTCCCAGACGATCTCGAGCAGCAGATTGCGCGGCTGAACGCGGCCCTTTCGCTCGGCGAGCAGCAAGAGAAGCTTGAACTCCGTCGGAGTCAGATCGATCTCGCGACCATCTACCGTGACGCGGTGCGCGGTGGTTTCGATTTTCAGCGGTCCAATCTGCGTGACGTCTTCCGACTCCTCGCGTCCCGCCTTCACGCGCCTGAGGATCGCGGCGACGCGCAGCACCAGCTCCTGCGGACTGAACGGCTTTGTCAGGTAGTCGTCGGCGCCAAGCGTAAGGCCTTTTATGCGGTCGCTCTCTTCCCGGCGGGCCGTGAGCATCAGCACTGCTATTCGCGAGGTCGAGCTGTCAGAGCGGAGCTCCTCCATGACCTCGAGTCCCGAGAGGCCTGGGAGCATGAGGTCGAGGACGATTATCGAGGGCTTATCCCGTCGCGCCGCAGCAAGCCCCTCGGGCCCGCTCGTTGCCGTCGATACGGAGTAGCCTGATTTGGCGAGGTGATACGCCACAAGCGCAACGATGTCGGGTTCGTCGTCAACGACTAGGACGCGCTCCACTGCGGCGCTCTGTTCGGTCACGTGTGGAAGTTGTCTGACCCCTCGGCATTGCGTCAACTCGCTGTTTGTCACGAACACGTGACAATATCGTTGCACTCCCTTGCCCGGCGCCGCGCCGCTAGCTTTGCAATTCACCCAGTGAAATGGCTTTCGGAAGAGATGACATTGCGAGCGCTCAGCTCCATTCTGTTGCTGACCCTGGCCTGCGCCCCCGCGCAGCTGCCGCGTTCGACGGAGCCGGTAGATCTCGTCATCGCCACTACGACCGACGTTCACGGGCGTCTCAGGGCCTGGGACTACTACGCAAACCAGGTTGACGCGGTGCGCGGCCTGTCCCGGGCGGCCACGATTGTGGACTCGGTTCGTGCCGCCAATCCGGGGCGCGTCATCCTGCTCGACGGCGGGGATCTGCTCCAGGGGAATTCGCTGGCATACGTGGCGGCCAAAGTCTCCCGCGATCGCACGAATCCAATCGTCGCGGCGATGAATGCGATGCAATACGACGCCTCCGCGATTGGGAACCATGAGTACAACTACGGCGTCCCTTATCTTGACTCTGCCGTGCGGCAGGCGAGGTTCCCCTTTCTATCGGCCAACACGTACCGCGTCGATCGCGAGGGCCTGCACGCATTCCGTCCGTGGACAATTATTGAGCGCGCCGGTCTGAAAATCGGGATTGTCGGCGCGACGACGCCCGGCGTCACGTTGTGGGACGCCGAGAATATCAGGGCCCGGCTGCGTTTTGGTGACATTGTTCCAGCGGTGAGGGAAGCGGTTAAGGAAGCTCGTGCAGCGGGCGCGGAGATCGTGCTGGTGACCGTTCACTCGGGCCTCAGCGAGCCATCGAGCTACGATACCACAAGCACCCAGGTGCCGAGTGAGAATGTTGCGGCGCGGGTCGCGCGCGAGGTACGGGGCATCGATCTCGTTCTTTACGGCCACTCGCACAAGGAGATGCGGGGCACGACGATCGGCAATACGCTTCTCATTCAGCCGAAGAACTGGGCGACGAGCGTCGGCGTGGCGCATCTGATCGTGTCGAGATCGGGCGGCCGGTGGATGGTCAGCGCAAAGAGGAGTGATATAGTCCAGGCGGCCGGCCATGCCGAGAACGGAGCGGTCCTTGCCGCGACGGACGTAATTCACCGCGAAACAGTGGCATACGTGACGACGCCGATCGGATCCACGCCCGAGCGCTGGAGCGCGGACTCGGCGCGATTCAAGGACACGCCACTCATCGACTTCATTCTCGAGACGGAGAGAAAAGCGGCGGGAAGCGATCTCGCATCGACGGCGGCCTTTTCGACCGAAGTCGTGATTGGACCAGGTCCGATCACCATCGCGCAGGTTGCGCAGCTCTATCCTTACGACAACACGCTCCGCGCGGTCAGAATCAGCGGGAGGCAGCTGAGCAACTATCTCGAGTTCAGCAGCAGATACTATCGAACATCGGCGTCACTGAGTGCTCCGCTCGAGACGGATCCGCAGATCCCAGGCTACAACTTCGATATCGTTTCCGGCGTCGATTACGTGATGGATGTGTCGCGGCCGGTCGGATCGAGGATCACGCGGCTCGACTACAAGGGTGTGCCGGTCCGCGACACTGATTCGTTCACGATGGCACTTAATAATTACCGCCAGACGGGGGGCGGTGGCTACGCGATGCTGAGTGGCGCGCCGGTGATCTACGACAAGCAGCAGGAAATCCGGCAGTTGCTCATCGACGAAGTTAAGCAGCGAGGCGTGCTCAGGCAGGCCGATTACTTCAAGCCCAACTGGTCACTCGCTCGCGGTCCCAATGAGATCACGATACGAGAGGAATTTCGCGCTGTACGAGCCTCGCCTCCGGCAACGGCACCATTTCCGGCCGGAACGCGCTTCCTCCGTATCATTGCGACCAACGACTTTCATGGTGCGCTCGAGCCACGGCCGGATGCGAACGGTGTCCGCCGCGGTGGCGCTGCCTACGTTGCCGCCGCGATCGACCGCGCTCGCGACGAATGCGCTGCGCGCTGCGAGACGCTCTTGCTCGACGCAGGCGACATGTTCCAGGGCGCCCCTGCCTCCAACCTCGCGTATGGCCGGCCCGTCGTGGAGTACTACAATAGAATGGGCTACGCCGCTGCCGCCCTCGGCAACCACGAGTTCGACTGGGGAACCGACTCGCTCCGCGCACGCATGCGGCAGGCGAAGTACGGAATCTTCGGCGCCAACGTTCGATACGCCGACGGGCGCGACGTGAAATGGATCCGTAACGACACTATCGTGAGGCGCGGCGCCGCGCGCATAGGAATCATCGGTGTATCCACCGTCTCCACGCCGACAACGACGCGTGCCGCCAATGTCGTGGGACTGCGCTTCGACGATCCGGCGCCGATCGTGGACAGCATTGGAACGGTGCTTAGAAAGCGCGGCGCGAATTTCGTGGTGGTGATCGCTCACGCCGGAGCGAGCTGCGGCAGGGACGGAGCTACGGACTGTGGCGGAGAGATCATAGACTTCGCGCGGAAGCTCACGACGAAGGTTGACGCCATCGTGAGTGGACACACCCACACGCTCGTCAACACCGAGGTCAAGGGAATTCCAATCGTGCAGGCGCGCTCGAGCGGACGCGCAATCGACGTCCTCGATCTGCCGATCGGCAGCAGCGCGGGCCTCCCAATTCGGCACCAGGTGCGCGAGCTGGCCGCGGACACAATTCAGCCCGTCGCCGCGATTGATTCGATAGTTCGCAGGGCGGTGGCGCGTGTCGCCCCGCTCGTAAGCCGTCATGTTGCGACTATCCCGGCGACGCTTCCGCGTCAGGGTTCCCAATATCCACTCGGCAATATCATCGCCGATGCGCAACGCTGGGCGGGGAAGGGCGACGTCGCGATTATGAACAACGGCGGAATCCGCACCGAGCTCCGTGCGGGAGATGCAACGTACGGATCGCTGTTCGAGGTCCAGCCGTTCGGAAACACGCTGTACTCTCTCGCGATGACCGGCTCCCAGCTGCGGGGATTGCTCGAAGCCATGCTCGCCAGGAATTCGGTGGACGATCACGTCAGCGGCCTGACTATCAAGTACGATCCGTCCCGGCCCAAGGGGTCGCGCATCGTCTCGGTGGAGATGGCGGGTGGCACTCCGCTCTCCGACACGAAGACGTACAGCGTCATCGTCAACGATTTCCTCGCGACCGGCGGAGAGGGCTACAACGCGGGTGGGCGCGCCACTTCTTCGACACCGCTCAACATCGTGGATCTCGACGCGCTCATCGACTATCTCAAGTCGCTGCCGTCGCCGATCACCGCTCCGATCGAATTACGCATCGCTCCCAACTCACAATGAGTGAGAAGGTTCGCGTCTACATCAATGCCAAGGCGGTTGATGTCGACGCCGCGGCGACCGCTCTCGAAGCGGTCGAAGCCTGGGACGAAACGCAGGCTGT
>JAYWBE010000297.1:0-4752 GCA_043781715.1 Gemmatimonadaceae bacterium | reverse complement strand
CAGGCCGACTCGCTCACACCCCATTTTTCGTGGGCCAGCTTCTACTCAGGGGTGGGCGCGCCAGCAGTGGAGCGTATCGACGTGGGACAGCCCGAGTTCTTCGCGAACTTCGACAAGATGCTGACCACCGTCCCGTTGGCCGACTGGAAGACGTTGCTGCGGTGGCGTTTGGCAAGCACCGCTGCTCCGTCGCTCAGCACGCCCTTCGTAAATCAGAACTTCGAGTTCGCGAAGCTGTTCACCGGCGCCACAGAGATTCTTCCGCGCTGGAAGCGGTGCGTCTCCGCGACCGATGCCTCGCTTGGTGAGCTTCTTGGCCAGGAATACGTCGCGCGCAAGTTCACGCCGGAGGCCAAAGCCCGCGCGGTGGCCATCGTCGACAATCTCGTGCGAGAGCTGCGGTCGCGAATCGAGCACCTGGAATGGATGGGCCCGGAGACGAAGACACAGGCCCTCGTCAAGCTCGATGCATTCAACCGCAAGATCGGCTACCCGGACAAGTGGCGTGACTATTCGGAGCTCGAGATCGGCGGCAGCGGCTATTACGCGAATGTGGTCGCCGCCCGGCGATGGGCGTCAGCGCGGGACTGGGCGAAGGTAGGAAAGCCCACCAATCGCACCGAATGGGGAATGACGCCTCCTACCGTCAACGCGTACGAGAACCCGCTGCTCAACGAGATCGTCTTTCCTGCCGGGATACTGCAGCCTCCGTTCTACGATCCGAAAGCGGACGACGCCCTGAATTATGGAGCCATGGGGGCTGTCATTGGTCACGAGATGTCGCACGCGTTCGACGACCAGGGGCGCCAGTACGACAAGGCCGGCAACATGCGCGATTGGTGGACCAAGGACGACGCGGCGCGCTATGACGCTGAGGCTCAGAAAATCGTAAAACAGTTCGACGCGTACACCGTGATCGATACAGCGACACACGTGCAGGGCAAGCTCACCCTGGGCGAGAACATTGGTGACTTCGGCGGTCTCACGGTCGCATATGCGGCGATGAAGCGCGCGCTGGCCGCGCATCCGCAGCCGGTCATCGACGGCTTCACGCCCGAGCAGCGCTTCTTCCTCGGCTGGGCGCAGGTCTGGCGAGAGCTGGACCGGCCCGAGTTCCTTCGCTTTCTCGTAGGTTCGGATCCGCATCCGCCAGCCAAATGGAGAGTGAACGGGCCGTTCAGCAACATGCCGGAATTCAGGGCGGCGTGGGGATGCAAGGAAGGTGATCCGATGGTGCGTCCGGCGGCAGCGCGCCCACGCATCTGGTAGCACGACGAGGAATCCATCGAGATGCCAGCTGACACGACCGCCTCATTATCCGCGCTGACCCTCCTTTCTGAGGAGGAGATGATGTTCCGCGACGCGGTTGCGGCCTTTGCGAACGAAGAGGTGCGTCCGCGATCGGCGGAAATGGAGAAGGCAGGGAGAATCGATCCCGCGTTGTTTCCGAAATATTTCGAGCTGGGGCTCATGGGCATCGAGGTGCCGGAGGAGCATGGGGGAGCTGGTGGTTCACTCTTCATGGTGACGCTCGCGGTCGAGGAAATCAGCAAGGTGGATGCTGCGTCGGCGATCGTCTGCGACGTTCAGAACACGCTCGTCAACTATCCGATCGTCCGATACGGTAGCGACGCGCAGAAATCGAAGTACTTACCGTTGCTCACATCGGAAGTCATCGGCGCGTACGCGCTCTCGGAATCTGGTTCGGGCTCAGACGCTTTCGGCCTTGCCACGCGCGCCGACAAGCGCGGCGACCGCTGGATCCTGAATGGTCAGAAGCTCTGGATCACCAACGGCGCGGAGGCAGGAATCTTCGTCGTCTTCGCGAACGCCGATCCATCGGCTGGTTATCGGGGGATCACCGCGTTCATCATCGAGCGCGACTCCAAGGGATTCAAGGTCGGCAAAAAGGAAGACAAGCTCGGGATTCGCGCCTCGAGCACCGTGGAGCTCCTGCTCGACAACTGCGAGGTTCCCGAGGAGAACGTGCTCGGCCCCGTGGGGCAGGGTTACAAGATCGCGATCAACACGCTGAACGAAGGTCGCGTCGGCATCGGCGCGCAGATGATCGGCGTCGCGCAGGGCGCGCTCAACGCTACCATCACGTATCTAAGCGAGCGCAAGCAGTTCGGGAAACCACTCGCCGAATTTCAGGGGATCCAGTTCCAGATCGCCCAGGCGGCCACGGATGTCGAGGCGGCGCGGCTGATGGTCTACAACGCGGCGCGTCTCAAGGACGCGGGCCAGGACATCGCGCGCGAGGGGGCGATGGCGAAGCTCTTCTCCTCACAGGTGTGCGAGCGGGTCACTTCGCTCTGCGTCGAGCTGTTCGGGGGGTACGGTTACACCAAGGACTATCCGGTCGAGAAGTTCTATCGTGATGCCAAGATCGGGACCATCTACGAGGGGACGTCCAACATGCAGCTGCAGACGATCGCCAAGGCGGTGCTGAAACAGTAGTCCTAAGGCTGGGTTGTACCGCGCAGTAGTCCCTCCCTCACCCTGCGCGCCTTTGGCGAAGCGCGCGCATCCTCGATCAAGCGCGAGCCGAGGCTCGTGACGAAATGGAGTCGCGCAGTCAGAGTCTGCTCGGCCCCGTCGCGTCGAACGACAACGGGAAGCTCCGTGCCTTCGGGCAGCCGGGCGTAGCGTGAGCGGAACTTCCCGGTCCAGTTTGGATCGTCGGCGTTGAATCCGCCCACGGAAATAAGTTGATCGCCGGGCTTGACGCCCGCCGCCGCGGCGGAGCTTTCCGGAATTACTTCAGTGACATGCAAGCCGGTCGAATCCTGAAGACTCGCGATTCCGAGCTGCGGAACGTGAGCGGTGTCGCGTGTGAGCCGAAGTCCCGCCAGCGGCAGAACCTTGTCGTAGGGGAACGGCTCGCGGCCATCGATGTAGCGCGCGTAGAAATCACTGAAGGATCGTCCCTTCGCGGCTTTGCTCACCGTGCTCCACCAGTCGTCCGAGGTAAAGCCGCGGCCATTCTTGTAGGCGGTGTTATACAGCGTGCGCATCACATCGTCGAGCGAGCTGTGGTTGTCGCTCGCATCGCGGATCATGATGTCGAGGAGCAATCCGGCAAGGGATCCTTTTGGATAATAGATGTACTCGGTTCCATCGCGCGGATGGATCCACGTCGAGAGCGATGCATCCTCGAGCGCCGTTGGTGGCAGCGCCTCGACTTCCGACATCTTGTCACCGGTCAGAAGGTAGAAGCCGTTCGCATCCACGATCCCACCGCGGACCTCCGCCAGATCGGCGTAGTAGTCGGTGATTCCCTCGCTGATCCACAGCAGCGGTGTGGGCTGCTCCTCATCGTATCTGTACGGCCAGAGCTCGGCTGGGCGGAGGCGCTTGACGTTCCAGGCGTGAAAGATTTCGTGCGCGTAGAGGGATGGCAGCACCGGCGTGCCGAGCATTCCGGGACTCAGGACATCGACGTGGGAATTCTGGTGCTCGAGCCCCGAGCCGCCCCCGTAAGATGGATCGGTGATTTGCAACACGCTGTACGTGCTCCACGGTACTTCACCGAACACGTTCACCTCTGCCGGAATCACGCGCTTGAGCGCCTCCCAGACGGCGACCCGGGCGCCGCCGGTCACGCTTCCCGAGGGATATGTGGCAAAGCGGACCCACGTCCCGGAGATCTGCGCGCTGTCGAGATCGAACTGACCCACGAAGAACGGCATGTCTACAACGTCGTGATAGTTCGGTGCGACGTAGCGGTGCGCGCCCGCCGGCGTCATCCCGGTCACGATCTTCCATCCGGCTTCGGTGTTCACGGTCACCGAAGCTGGAAAATCGAATCCTCTGCCCTCTGGATATGGAAAGAGATTCGTCCCGTTGAAGAGAAGAAAGTCGGGACGCGACCAGGTGTTCGCGTTGTCGAGGCTGTCGGCCAGATAGTCGAATCGCACCGTGACCTCGCCCACTCCGCGCGGGCGAACGCGCCAGGTATCCGGATCGATCTTGTCCCAGGCCAGCGAGGTCCCTGCCTGCTCCGCCGAGAAGTTGGAGACGTCGCGCGCAAAGTTGTCGATCTCGTAGGCTCCGGGCGTCCATTTGGGAATCGAGAGAAGAACAGGATCCGTCCCCCCCACGGTGAACGTCATCGCGGACGTCACCTGCCGCCGCTGGCCGTTCGCGCGCGTGAACGTCACCTCGTAGCGGATGTCGGTGAGTGGCGCGGAAGTCGCTATGCCTTGTGCCGACGCTCGGGGCGGGGGGAGTGGCACGGCGATCACGGCCACGAGCAGCAGGATGACTGTTGTTCTCATTCGTAGCGAGCTGACTGGAGTTGGACGAGGTCGCTGCGGTTGGTTGCAAGAGTCGTTCGCGCGGGCGCGTTAGGAGCGACTCCCGGGCGATGCTATATTCGACCCTCTTTGACACACCCGCAGCCCCCTCTGTCGTGCCCTCGCCCCTATGATCGCCTCTGATTCGCTCACCTTCCTCAAGAAGCTGCTCGATACGCCTGGCCCTTCCGGCTTCGAGGCCGCACCCGCAAAGGTGTGGCGCGACTTCGCAAAGAAATTCGCGAAGGTAAGCGGCGATGTCGCCGGCAACAGCCTCGCCGAAGTGAATGGCGGCGGCAAGCCGACGATCATGCTGGCCGGCCACATCGACGAGATCGGCGTCATCATCAGCTACATCGACGACCAAGGCTACGCCTACATCCAACCGATTGGGGGCTGGGACCCGCAGGTCCTCATCGGACAACGTCTCCGCTTCATCGGCCGCAATGGCGAG
>JAYWBE010000296.1:0-4774 GCA_043781715.1 Gemmatimonadaceae bacterium | reverse complement strand
GAGAAGTCGCTTAGCGAAGTCACGACGTTCGAACTAACAACTGGAATCTGCACTTCTGGCAACTCGCATCCCGTTCTTTCTTTGGAGGATGAATGCTTGGAAAGCTCGGACTCGCCATCATAGCGCTCGGAACCGCTCACGCATCGCTGGCACAGGCGCCGAGAGTCTCCGCGCCGATCAGCAACATCAGCTACGAGATAACGGCGGACTCATCCGCGGTCGGCCGACGACAGCTCAGCGTCGCGATGTCCTTCCACGTCGCTGGCCCCGAGCCGGTCATTCTAGCTCTTCCCGCGTGGTCACCAGGACACTACGTACTTCTGTGGTTCTCCCGGCGGGTGTCACAGTTTTCCGCGCAGTCCAACGGCGTCCCGCTCGACTGGCGGAAGCTCGATTTCCAGACATGGGAGGTCAAACCCCACTCTGCCGGAACGGTGCGCGTGTCGTTCAACTATCTCGCGAATGCCGTCGATCGCGCCGTTGCCTGGACCGCCCCCAACTTCGCGTTCTTCAACGGCACCAATCTCTTTCTCTATCCCGCGGGTCGCGGATTCAACTGGCCCGCGCGAGTCTCGGTCCGCACGGAAGCATCGTGGCGTATTGCGACCGGAATGGATCCCGCTCCTGGCACCAACAACTTCACCGCCGGGAACTATCACGATTTGACCGACATGCCGTTCTACGTCGGACGATTTGCCATCGACAGCACTCAGATCGCCGGCAAGTGGGTTCGGCTCGCGTTCTACCCCGCGGCGAGCCTGACGCCGGTGCGCCGGGATCGAACCTTAGCGTGGCTTCAGAAAATTGTCCCGGCGCACATCGCGGTCTTCGGCGAGGTGCCCTTCCGCAACTACACGATCTTCCAGCGGTCGGACACAGTCGTGAACGGGGGCGGTCTCGAGCACCAGAGCTCGCAGGTGGATGAAGTTACGACCTCCCAGCTCGACGCCGCGTATCTGCCGGGACTCTACTCGCACGAGTTCTTCCACGCCTGGAACGTAAAGCGCCTGCGCCCCGCCGACATGGTTGCTTACAGGTACGACGACGCGCAACCAACTACATGGCTGTGGGTGAGCGAAGGCGTCACCGATTACTACGGAGCTCTCGCCCTCGTGCGCGGCGGGGTCAACGACAGCACCGCGTTTTTCAGCTTCATTGCTGACGAGATCGCGTCCGTCGCTGGCGCGCCGCCGACGGCGGTGAGCGATGCATCGCTGTCACCGTGGATCAATCCGACCGATGGCAGCGGCGGACTCTACTATCCGAAGGGCGGTCTCACCGGATTCCTCCTCGACATCATGATCCGGAATGCGAGCGACAACCACACGTCGCTCGACAACGTGATGCGCCGGCTGTACGACGCGACTTATAAACACGGGAACGGATTTACTGGCGCCGACTGGTGGGGCGAGGTTTCCCGTGCCGCGGGCGACAAACCCTTTACCGAGTTCGCGCGCCGGTACGTCGATGGCCGCGAGCCACTGCCAGTTGATTCGGTGCTTCGCCTCGCTGGATTGCGCGCTCGGAGCGATACGATTCGCGAGCCGCGACTCGGGATCGCGACCAGCACCGATACCAGCGGAGTGTCCATCACTGAGCTGTCGCCGACGGGCGCCGCGGCGGTAGCAGGTGCGCGTGCCGGCGACAGACTCGTCTCGATCGGCGACGTGGTGATATCGAACGACGACTCATTCGAGGCCTTTCGCGTGCGGTACTCAAGCACGACCCTGACCACCCTTCCTCTGATGGTGCGGCGTGGGACCGAGACGATCACTCTTCAACTGCCGGTCAGATTGACGATCCGGAGCCAGATTCGCGTCCTGCCCATCCCGAACGCTCCGGAAAAGGCGGTACGGATAAGAACAGGAATTCTGAAAGGGTGGATCTCGTTAGGGGGTGTCGATTTGGGCAATCCACGCCCGACTAATTAGCGAGAACCCTTTTAAACCAGCCGGGAGGCCTGATGAAGTGGAAGAAGGAATCATCGCATACAAGCAGGCGCTCGAGCTCGCAACACAGGAGCCGGAGCGCAGGTTCATCACCCGGCGACTGGAAGACCTGCGGCTTACCTCACCTCGATGACCCGCGACGTCACTGCCGTCGGGTAGTTCCCGATTTCGAGCTTCACCGCGTATTTCCCCGCGGGCACGAGAGACAGATCGAGCAGTACCGATCTCGCCGACAAAACTCCGGACGCGCCATTCTCCTGCCAGCGGATGTTGAGAGGCGACAGCTTGGGCGCAATCCGCAACGCGCGGAAGGTGCGTCTCAGCAAACTCTCATCTACCGGAGTGATCGTCAGGGAGATCGGAAGAGCGCTGTCCGCCGGTGTCCTTCCGTAGAGCTCCCAGAACAACCCAATTTTCTTGTCGCGCCTGAAAGTCGTCCCGCCGTGCGCGCGCGGGATCGCCTCGTTGAGATCGCCGGGAAGGGAAGGATCTCCGTCGACAAAGAGCAGATCCGAAACGCTGATTTTCCCAGAATCGAGCGGGATCTCGGCGAACCCGGATCTCCAGCGCGCTGCTCCGGCGCTGTCGTTCGCCAATAGCTCGACTCCGATGAGCTGCTGCTTCCATGGCGTCGATACAGTCAAGACGTTCTTCGTCGGCGACTCGGCCAGCTCCGTCTTCGAAGGAATCGTTGCTTCGTCGCCCATCGCTATCAGTGCCGCCGCGAATTTCCTCCGGCCAAAAATCGTATCGGCGGTCACATCGTACGCAGCGACGACCTTCGTGGAATCTCCACGGCGAAAGCGCGCCACCTGGGCATCGAGCCGCACGAACGCGCGCGTGTAAACCGGCGCGTACTGCTCACGCGGCGGGAACTGGTAGATGTCGAACACCGAATCGACGATCAGTGCCAGGCTGTCAGGCGGTTGCTGCGTGAGGAAGAAGTGGTACCCCGGCTCCCGCTCGTGACCGGTGATCGCCGTCTTCGCTTCCGGATACATGCTCTGCGACGGCTCCTGCGTCCACTTCTCCGCCCAGCCGAAACGCAAGATCAATTCGGCGAGATCGCCACCCCAGCTCGAGCCGTATGTGTTCGCCGCATCCTGCTGCAAGGCGGTGTGGAGAACCCGCGAGAAATGCTCTGTACGCCGCTCGTTGCCGGGCATCATGAATAATGGGTCAGCGACCCACCAGATTCGGGCATCGGCCGCCTCTCGCTGTCCGCAGCTCATTTTCTTGTATGTCCCGCGGATGTCGTCATCGAGGAGCGGCGCGAGATTCAACCAGTGACACCGCATTGGCGACGGCATCTCATCGAGCGCGGCCGCGTAGGCGCTGTCGGAGCCCGCGTAGTTGCCGCCCACGTGCAGCGCCAGGCCGAGCAGTGCGTCGCACCACCATCGGGTCGCCCGGCACGAACGCGACACACCCGCCGCGGATGTGTCGTGACCCTCTGTGAGATAGCGAACGCGCTGTCCCATGATCCAGTCGTCTCCCGGAAGCTCCGTCGAGGCCTTCTCGAGATCGCGCAGCAGCTCCGCACGCGCGCGGATGATGTTCTTCCCTTCCTCCGGAACTACATAGTCGGTCAGGTTGGGATGCCACTCGCAGAATCGTCCGACGATCAGGCAGTGCTCAGCACCGCCGATGTAGAACCTCGGCAGCATCTGCCGTCGGCGACGCTCGAATTTCGCCTGGAGATCGCGCGCGTGCTGAGAGATTTCCGCGGAGTCTGTCCGCAACTGTGTGTCGCGCGCCGACGACTTTAGGAGCCGCGGCTGCGCGGAGGAGGCGGGTGCGGAAAGGGTCAACGCCAGAGCAGCGGCCAGGAGCGACAGGTGGGTACGATTGCCCACGCGCTCGCGGCGGCTCAAAAGCGAGCCAGTCTCAGAAGATGCGACGTGGAACGTATGACAGCACGCTGAAAAGGAGCGAAATCAGCAACTTGTTGCCCACGGTAGATACTTACCGCCGGGACCCGGAAGCCGCTACTGGACGGGCCTCCGATCGAGGCAGACTCTAGCCCGTCGTGTCAACCATGATGGTGTCATCAGTCGCCGCGACCTGTTTCCGGGTGACCCACAGCCGCCAGAGTAAGAATGCGTAAAGCAAGGGCGCGATCCGAATCTCGAACTGATCGTCTCTGAATTCGAATATCCAGCGCACGATATCGAACACCAGCGAGTATATCGTCAGCCAGAACGCGGGAGTCAGAAACGGGCGCTTGCGGAACATTATGCCGATGCAGACGATCGCCAGGGCGAAACTCACGATCTGCTCGATCCACCAGAGAGGAGTCTGAGCGGCGAGGGCATGGCGCATCGGCGTGCGGCCAAGCGCGTCGATCCAGCCGTAGATGGTGAGCACGGTGATCAGCGCCGCAATGATGCTTCTGAAATTGTCCCGAGGGAGAACCCCGGGTTGGAGCGGCGGAGAAGTCGGGTCTGTCATGGAATAATCGCTGGTTGGTCTCAAACCAACTCAATCAAATTCCGTGCGCGAGGAGCGTTCCTCAGCCAGCCGTCAGGCGTTCACCCCTCCGTTAAGATGTCCCGCTGACTGGATCACCGCGCACCTCGGCAAGTCCGGCGCGTCCCTGATCGAGGCGGGCGCTAGAACGCCTTCGGCGGGGCCGGGCGCCGGTCCCTGCCGAACGGATCGCCAGCGAGCGCTTCCGTATGCAGCGCGCACATCCATTGCCCCTCGCGGCGCACCCAGGTGGACGAGTCGGCTGCCTCGAGCGTCAGCGGTTTTCCGTCGACCGTCAACGATTCCTTGACCTTATACGCGATGATCGCGGCGTCCTCGCTCAGGACCCGGACCTG
>JAYWBE010000295.1:0-4776 GCA_043781715.1 Gemmatimonadaceae bacterium | reverse complement strand
CCTGGGCAACGGTGGTGTGACACGCGGCCCGCAGCACCGCTGTCGCTCCACCCTGCGGCATCCAGACCGTGAGCCGTCCACGAGGAAGACCGCGTCCGGGAAGAATTGCATCGAGTACATCGATGCCCGTTGCCACCGGTTCCGCGGTCCGGTGAGTGACCGGTGTCGCATCTGGAAATCGATGCTCAATGAGGGCGCGGATGGCGGCATTGCGGTCGGACATGGCTTGGCTAGGATATCCCGAACATATACCGAAAGCAAGAAGGGACCTGCTCGATGAGCCGCGAGAAATTCTGTTGGAGGTGTAGGAAGAGAACGAAACCTTCTCGGCCTGGATTATGAACTACGAAGCCCAAAGACCAACCGTACGCCAATCAACAACTCTTCAATCGAGCTGATGCAATACGTTTTTCATAGATCGTCGTCTATCTTCGTGCTCGTCTCATTCGCTCTCGCGGCTTCGCTTGCCTGCGCCGCAGGCAAGGACGCGCGGCCCACGCCCGGTGTCGAGGAAATTCCGCCGGCTGGTGCGCCGCTCGCGGCTGCGGCGCCACAAGGCGTCGCCGGTGCCGCCTCATCCACGCCATCAACTCCCAAAACTGCTTCGAGCACGGCATCGAGCATCGCCGACGATTCGGCTGCCAAGGATCCGCCGATCACGGTCCCCTCGGTAAAAGGCCGCACCAAGAAGGACAGTCTCGCGCTCGTAAAAGCCGTCACCGCGGGACTCGAGAACACGAGCTGGCCCGTGAAAACTCCGGCCCCACTTCCAGGGTCTATTCTCCCCGCGCGTCGAATCATTGCTTTCTATGGGAATCCGCTCTCGAAGAGGATGGGAATCCTGGGAGAGCTCCCGCCCGAGCAGATGCTGGCGCGCCTCGACAAGGAAATCGCCGAGTGGCAGAAGGCGGATCCATCTACTCCGGTTCAGCCAGCGCTGCATCTCATCGCGGTCGTGGCGCAGGGGACGCCCGGGCGCGATGGGAAGTACCGTCTCCGCATGGCCGACACTCTCGTCGAGAAGGTCGCGTCATGGGCGGCCACGAGGAACGCCCTGCTCTTTCTCGATGTGCAGGTAGGCCAGAGCACGGTACAGGAAGAGCTGCCGCGCCTCATTCCGTTTCTGAAGCGTCCGAACGTGATGCTCGGAATCGATCCGGAGTTCTCGATGAAGCCGAGGATGGATCGGAAGCAACACGCCATGGTCACAGACAAGCCGGGCGCGCGGATCGGCACCATGAGCTCTGACGACGTGAACTACGCGATCGGCCTGCTGTCGGACGTAGTAAAGCAGAACAATCTCCCTCCCAAGGTTCTCGTCGTTCACCGCTTCACGCACAACATGCTCACTGGAGCGCCAAAGATCCGGCTCGATCCACGCGTCCAAGTGGTGATCAACATGGACGGGTGGGGCCAGCCCTGGCTCAAGTACGATTCGTACCGCGCGTATGTCGAATCCCAGCCGGTGCAGTTCACGGGATTCAAGCTGTTCTATCACAACGACGCGAAGCTGGGTGATCCGATTCTCACGCCAGCAGAAGTGCTGCTGCTGAATCCGAAACCGCACTACATCCAGTACCAGTAGGGAGTCGCGAGTCTCGCTCGGCGAAGAGCGGCGTCATATTATTGAGCGGCCGTCATTGAACTGTGACGGCCGCTCTTTCTTTTGCGGCACTGGAGGTTTGATGACGACGAGACGGGACTTTCTGTCGAGCATGGCCGTGGCGGGACTGACGGCGCAGCCGGTGTTTCGCGAGCGCGCGATCAGGTCACTCTTCCGCGCCAACGCGATCGCCGGTGATCGCTCTCCTCACGCGGTCGCTGACGACGAGACGTACTGGGCGGAGATTCAACGCGCCTTCGACTCCGACCGCACGATGATCAACCTCAACAACGGCGGCTGCAGTCCGACGCCGAGCCACGTGCTCGAGGCGATGATCAGGGATCTGCGGTTCTCCAACGAGCTGCCGGTAGAGCACATGTGGCGCGTGCTCGAGCCACGCGTCGAAAGCGTGCGGCGTGATCTCGCCAGCGAGTTCGGATGCGACCCGGAAGAGATGGCGATCACGCGCAACGCTTCGGAAGCGAATGAGATCATGATCTTCGGGCTCGATCTCAAGCGTGGCGACGAAGTGGTGGTCAGCAATCAGAACTATGGACGCATGATTACGTCGTGGCAGCAACGAGAGCGGCGCGAGGGCATCGTTCTAAAACAGGTTTCATTCAAGGTCCCGCCCCCGTCGGACAATTACCTCGTCGAGCAGTTCAGAGCGGCAATCACTCCTCGCACGAAGGTGATCGAGGTCACGCACATCACGAACCTCACCGGGCAGATCATGCCGGTGCGGCAGATCGTGGATATGGCGCGCCCGCTGGGGATCGAAGTGTTCGTGGACGGCGCGCACGCGTTCGCGCACTTTCCGTTCAAGCGCGACGATCTCAAGTGCGACTATTACGGTACGAGCCTTCACAAGTGGCTGCTCGCGCCGGTCGGAACCGGATTTCTGTACGTGCGGAAGGACAAGCAGAAAAATCTCTGGCCGCTCATGGCCGCGGCTGCGACCCAGGACAACGACATCCGGAAGTACGAGGAGATCGGCACTCATCCGGCTGCCAACCACAACGCGATTTCCGCCGCCATGGCGTTCCACCGCGGAATCGGCGAGGACAGAAAGATCGCGCGGCTCCGCTTTCTGCGTGACCGGTGGGCGAAGCGGGTGGTGGCGGAGAGCTCGCGCGTCTCGGTGCTCACGCCGCTCGACAACCGACAATCGGGGGCGATCGCGCTCTTCCAGGTCGAAGGGATCGACAACGTCAAGCTCGGCGCCTGGCTCCTCAATCAACACCGGATCGTGAACACGCCGATCGTGCATCCGGAGTTCAAGGGAATTCGAATCACCCCCAACATTTACACGACGCTCGACGAGATAGACCTCTTTGCCGACAAGGTGCTGGAGGCGGCAAAAAAGGGAATACCAGCCTGATGAACTCGACATTTCTGCGCACCGCCGTGTTCTTCAAGTTTCGCTCGCACGGAATCTCTTGAGCGACCAACTTTCCAACTCTCATTCGTGAGCTGAATCCGTGATCCTTTTCATCGCCATTGGCCTCGCCGCCGGAGTGCTCGCTGGAATGTTCGGCATCGGTGGAGGGATCGTGATCGGGCCGGCGCTCATCCTCCTCGCGAAGTTTCAACCACAGACGGCGACCGGCACTTCGCTCGGCGCGTTGCTGCTTCCCGTTGGCGCGCTGGGCGCGTGGGAGTACTACCGCCGAGGGCATCTCAACATCACGGCTTCTCTCTGGATCGCGCTCGGTCTCCTTTTCGGAGCGTGGGCTGGTGCGAGACTCGCCCAGAACCTCTCAGGCCCGCAGCTCCAAAAGGCGTTCGCGATATTCCTCGTGGTGATCGCGATCAGGGTGTGGGTGAAGGCTTAGGCATCTGGCAACTGCAAACTGAACAGGATCCGAAATCTCAGACGCATAGATCTCAGTCGTTAGTCACCGCGCTCTGACCGTATCCCGTTCAGTTTGCGGTTCTCAGTGAGCAGATTGCGTCCCATTCATTAATTGCTACACCGCCCGAATCTCCGGGTATTTCCAGAACGCCCACAGCGCGTACGCGAGCATCACCACGCCGCCGGTGAAGATCGCCCATTGGACGCCCACGAAGCGCGCCATCGCTCCAGCGATGAATGATCCGATCGGCGTGAATCCAACGTAAACGAAGACATAGGTCGCCATCACGCGACCCCGCAGCTCGTCGGGCACCACCGATTGAAGGATGCCGTTCGCGAGCGCACCGTTGATCAGCATCGTGAGGCCGAGGAAGAGCAGCACGAAAGCCGCCAGATGAACTGTGCGCATCAGCGAAAAGAGAATCGTCAGCCCGGCGAACGCGTAGGCAGTGGCATTGAACAGCCGGCCGCGGCGAATTCGCGCGCCGAGGCCGGCGAGCGAGAGCGCTCCAGTCAGCGCGCCGATGCCGACGAAAGTCAGAAGCAGTCCGTAGCCGCCCGCTCCAGTGTGCAGCACGTCCCGCGCGACGACCGGCATCATCGTCAGGTATTGAAATCCAAATATCGAATACACCGCGATCACTCCCATCAGTCCCGACACGGAGCGCGAGCTGCGGATGTAATCCAGTCCCTGCTTCAACTGCTCGGCAGGGGAGACGAGGTGCTGAACCGGCGTCCACCGCGGCAGCTTGATCCGCGCGAGACTGGCGAGCACCGCGAAATAACTGAGCGCGTTGACGCCGAAGCACCACGCGACGCCGAACTTGCCCAGAATGATGGCGGCGATCGAGGGGCCGACAATTCGCGCGAGGTTGAAGCCACCCGAGTTGAGCGCGATCGCGTCGACCAGGTCCTCGCGCGAAACCAGCTCGACGATCATCGCCTGCCGCGCCGGAATTTCGAACGCCGAGATCACGCCTCCTAGGGTCGTCAGCACCAGGAGCCACCCGACATTGATCCGGCCCGTCCAGGTGAACCACCATAGTGCGGCGGCCTCGATGAGCAGCAGCGCCTGACAGATGATGACGATGCGGAGCTTGCTGCGCCGGTCGGCCACCACGCCGCCGTAGAGGGAGAGCAGAAGCACCGGAAAGCTGCCCGCCGCGCTCACCAGTCCGACCATGAACGCGCTGTTGGTGAGCTCGAGCGCGAGCCACCCCTGCCCGACCTGCTGCATCCACGTCCCGATCAGCGAGACGGTCTGGCCGATCCAGAAGAGACGGAAATTCCGGTGGACCTGGAGCGCCCTGAAGGGGTT
>JAYWBE010000294.1:0-4776 GCA_043781715.1 Gemmatimonadaceae bacterium | reverse complement strand
CGACATGCCCGACAGGTGGAGCGAGAGCAGCGCGTTCCGCGATCCTTCCTCGATTCTGTCCCGCGTTTGCTCGAGTCGCGCAGCGATCAATCGCCGGAGCACGACCATGCTCCACCCGCTGATGCTCGCGGTTAGGAGAGCGGCAAGCAGCGACGCGGGAAGCGCGCCTGGCATTCCTGGCGGTTGCGCTGCGAATAGCGCGCCTCCGACGACGCCCGCCGATCCCCATTCCGGATAGCGCGAAGCCCCGAATGGAAGAGTGTCGAGCGCAATCATCTCCAGCACCACCCCGATGAGGAGGCCAGCCGGTGGGTGGCCGATGAACGCCCCCGCCAGTGTCGCCGCAACGATTGGCCGCGATATCATCGCCTGGGGGAAGCTCACGACGTCGAGCCCCAGCAGCGCGCCAAGCAGCGCGATCGGAAGCGCCTCGAGCAGGCTCACCGCGACTCTCCCTCGAGCACTTCGGCGAGCGGCACCGCGCGCGCTGACGGGACATCCTGCGCCGTCACCTCGACGCCCGCCGCTTCGAGCTCGCGCAGCTGCCGTTCTTCGTCCGGCGTGAGAAAGATGTAACGAAGCTTCTCGGCGCGGCCGGCCCGATGGTGGATGCCGCCGAGATTGACGCTGCCGATCGCCTTCACGCCCTTGACGAGGCGGTGCATGCTGGCGATGTCGCCGGTGATGAGAAGTCCGGGCCGTGAGTCCGCCGCGTACCGCGCGTGATCGCGGATCGCGCTGCCGACGTCGGCAAAGTAGATCTCCATCTCGGGCGGAATGGCCATTCGGTAGAGCTCTTTCTCCCAGTCACTCGATGCAACCAGGTCATCGACGAGAACCAGAAAGCGAATATTGAGAGGCTGGCCCCAACCGACGACGACTTGTCCATGAATGAGACGGTCGTCGATACGGTAGAGGTGAATTGCCATCAGCGCCCGACCACGATCAGCGATGCCTTTCCTCTTTCGGCGGCCGCCCGAGCGGCCTCGGTCGGTGACACGGAGGTGTTGAAGACGAAATCCAGCAGCGTCGCGAGGTTTACTCCGCTCACGAGGACGACCCCGGGGTCGTCCTTGACGATGCGCCGCGCGGCAAGGGTCGCGCTTCCCGCCGGGAGATCGGTGAAAATCACGCGAGCGCCCGTCCGGGCAATCTGCTCGCGAATCGCTCCTTCGATGTCTTCCGGCGTCATGCCCATCATCGAGAGCACGACGAGCTTGTCGGCCAGGCCGCAGATCTGTCCGACCGCGGACACCAATCCACCGGCGAACTCGCCGTGGCCGACGACTATCGCGCGCGGCTTGTCCGGGCCGCCAACCACTTCATCATTCATGATCTTCCTGAAGATAAGCCTGGATGTTGCTCGCGGCCGCGGTCTTCATGCGACCGACTAGCCGTTCGTTGAACGCCTCGGCGGCGTTGACGCCAGAGTAGCGCAGCAGGTGATTCAGCGCGATGACCTCGGCAATCACCGTGATGTTTTTGCCAGGGTTCAGAAATACCGTGATCTTGGGGAGCTCGACGCCGAGGATGGTTGTGGTCTCGATGTCGAGGCCAGTGCGCTCCACGACGGCGTGCTGATCCCACTCCTCGAGCTGAACCACAACCTCAATGCGCTTCTGCTGCCGAACAGCGCGAATCCCGAAGATCGCCGGAATATCTATCAGCCCTACGCCGCGAATTTCCATGTAATGACGCTGCAGCTCGTGACCGCGGCCGATCAGGACGTCGTTTCCGCGCTTGCTGGTGATGACGAGATCGTCCGCGACAAGGCGGTGCCCGCGCTCGACGAGATCGAGCACGCATTCCGATTTGCCGATGCCACTTTTCCCGGTGAAGAAGAGCCCCACGCCGAACACATCTGTGAGTGAGCCGTGAAGCGTGACGGTCGGCGCGAATTCCATCTCCAGCACCGGTTTGATCCGCCGGTAGAACTCCGCCGTTTTCAGCTTGGTTCGAATGAGCGGCACGCCAGCAGCGCTGGCGATCTCCTTGAGGCCAGCTGGCAACCGCTGCCCTTTCGTCACGAACACGGCGGGAATGGGGAAGGAAAAGAACAGCTCGAGAATCTTCTTGCGCTCCGCGGGACTGAGCGACTGAAGATAGGTAATCTCGGTTTCACCAAGCACCTGGAGGCGCTCCGCCGAGAATCGCTTGACGTAGCCCGCCAGTACCAATCCGGGGCTCGACACCTCGGGGTTGCCGACGGGGCGGTCGAGTCCGGAACCGGGCTCCAACTCCTCGAGCTGCAGCGTTCCCCGCAGCCGGTCGAGTAGCTGTCCGACGGTTACCTTGGGAGCTGGCATCCCCAATCCGTTGTCTGGCTAATGCGCGTCATTTCGCGACGACCTCCTCCAGATGCGCGAGCGTTTCATTCGCCGAGCGATCCCAGGTGAAGGTTCCAGCGAAGCGCCGGGCCGCGCCTCCCAGCACATTGACGAGATCCGGCGACTGCACGAGTCCCCTCATCGCCGCCGTCATCGCCTGAGCGTCGTCCGGTGGAACGAGAAACCCAGTCTCGCCATCGATCACCGATTCACGGATGCCCGGAGAGTCGGCCGCAATCACGGGAGTTCCGCACGCCGCAGCTTCGAGGTTGCTGATTCCCCACCCTTCCTTTGGCGATGCCAACGTCGAGGCCCACGCGCGACGAAGAAGATGAACCTTCTCTTCCTCCGGAATGAAGCCGAGAAACTTTATCCTGCTACTCAGATCGAGTGATTTTACCAGACCTTCGAGCGGAGCGCGATAGTCGCCGGTTCCGGCGATCTCCATCGTCGCCTCCGGGACATTGAGCCCGGCGAAGGCCCGAATGACGAGATCCACTCGCTTGTACTTCTTGAGGCGCCCGAGGTAGACGAAGAGCGGCGCCTCGGACCGCTCCGAGGAGTTGGGAGTCAGGCGCGTCGAGTCGACGCCATTGTAGATCACACGAATCGAGCTGCGCGGAATACCACGATCCACGAGGTCATCAGCTGTGCTCCTGCTGACGGCCTCGAATGGCACGCCACGATAGAGCATTCCAAGCGGACGCTCGGAGAGCCACACCGCCACGGCAAGCGGAGCCGAGGCTTCGCGAAACACAGTGGCGCCGAAGAGGTGGTGAACCAGAGCTACGAGGTTGCGCACGCCCCATAGCGGCGTGTAGAGGGGAACCTTGTTCAGGTCCTCGATGACGACATCGTAGTCGTTGTGGGCGAGATTCTCGCTGTAGTAGCCGCGGGCGAGAAATGGATATGTGTGGCGCGTGCCGATTCGGTGAACGTCGATCCCGTCCAGCTTCGTGCGCTGGGGAGCGTTCAGCCACGAGCTGCAGAGCAGATCGACAGTATGGCCGCGCGCGACGATGCGGCTGAAGATTTCCTGGAGGTGAAGCTCGGCACCTCCGGCCTGCGGATTCTTCGAATCCTGCCAGTTGAGGACGAGTATCCGCACTAGATCATGCCGGCCTGTCGCGCGAAGGCGTCGAGCACTCCGTTGACGAACTTGGCGCTCGCGGATGTTCCGAACCTCTCCGCCAGCCTCACCGCTTCCTGAATTGCGACGCGCGGCGGCGTCTCTCCCTTCATCAGTTCGGCGGCGCCAAGGCGGAGCACCGATCTTTCGATGGCGCCGAGCCGCTCGAGACGCCAGTTGGTTGTGAGTTCGGCGAGTCGCGAATCCAGCTCACTGCCGCCGCTCGCGACTTCTCTCACAAGCAGGCCCGCCAGCCTCCGTTCCTCGGGCGCCACTGCGAGATCGTCCCACACCTGGGTCGCGACCCGATCAAGATTTTTCCCGCCCCGCATATCGCACGCATACAGCGCCTGAAGGGCCCGCGCGCGGGCGCGGGATTCAATCCGCATCGTCGGGATCCAGGCGACTGAGCAGGTCGACCATCTCGAGCGTGGCCACTGCGGCATCCCACCCCTTGTTGCCGTGCACGCCACCCGCTCGGGCCTCGGCCTGTTCGTCGGTGTCGCAGGTGAGCACGCCAAACCCGACGGGCGTCTCGGAGTCGGCGCTCGCCGCGGCAAGTCCGCGCGACGCTTCGCCCGCGATGTAGTCGAAGTGCGCGGTCTCGCCGCGGATCACCGCTCCAAGCGCCACGAGGCCATCGTAGCGCTCGCTGGCGAGGAGCCAGCGCGCGGCAATGGGGAGCTCCCACGCGCCCGGAACCCACACGACATCGATGTCCTCGAACGCGACGCCGTATTTGATCAGCGCCTCGAGAGCGCCGTCGACGAGCTTCTTTACGATCGGCTCATTGAAGCGGCTGGCGAGGACGACAATGCGCCGTCCAACGCCGCTCGGCAATCCGTGAAACTCGGCCATCTACGAAGCGAAGAGGTGTCCGAGCTTCGCCCGTTTGGCTTCGAGGTAGCTTGAGTTTTCGTCGTGCGCGATCGAGATGATCGGCACCCGCTCGTCGATGGTGAGCCCGTAACCTTCGAGGCCGACGAGCTTGCGCGGATTATTCGTGATCGGGCGGATGATCCTGAGCCCCAGGTCGAGGAGGATCTGCGCGCCGATGCCGTAGTTGCGGAGGTCGGGCGGGAACCCGAGCCGCTCGTTGGCTTCGACCGTGTCGATTCCCTGATCCTGAAGCTCGTACGCCTTGAGCTTGTTGAGGAGACCGATGCCGCGGCCCTCCTGATCGAGGTAAACGATCACGCCCTTTCCTTCCTTCGCGATCATTTTCATCGCGGTATCGAGCTGCCACCCGCAATCGCAGCGGAGAGAATGGAAGACATCTCCGGTGAGACACTTCGAGTGCATTCTCACCAGCACGCTCGA
>JAYWBE010000293.1:0-4779 GCA_043781715.1 Gemmatimonadaceae bacterium | reverse complement strand
AGCAGCCGGGGACCGGCCTGGGGCTCCCGATTTCGAGGCGGCTGGCACAGCTGCTGGATGGGACTTTGACCGTCTGTTCGGTGCCAAGCGAGGGGAGTACTTTCCGTCTCACTCTGCCGGCCTCCATAGAGGACGAATTGGTGCCGACGGCTGTGTTATCAGCCGCTACAGCGGCCTAACCAAACTCCTGTATTGGCACGCTCCCTGCCCTCTAATGAGTACCGTCCGTTGGGCGGGGGTCATTACTGGAGGCTTTAAAATGTTCACAAAGATACTAATCCTGCCTGCCGCGCTCTTCGCTTTCGCATGTGGTGGCGACAAGAAGGTCGATGATGCGTTGAATTCCGATCTTTCCACGGCCGCGCAGGCGCGACCCTACACGCCGCTCGACAGCATCACCGCTGCGGAGCGCGCAGGGGTTGCAACAGCCCCGGCGTCGAACTCGCTGAGAAGCACGTCGACCGCTCCGCGGACGACCGTCCGCAGGACGTCTACGCGCAGCACCTCGCGTTCGTCTGGCACGTATTCCTCGGCTCCGGTATACAGAGCTCCCGCGCCGGTGGAAGTCAAGCACACCAAGCGTGACGCCGCGATCGGCGCTGGCGCTGGTGCAGTAATTGGCGCGGTTACCAGCAGGGACAAGCTGAAGGGCGCGATCATCGGTGGCGCGGCCGGAGCGATTCTCGGCGGCGTGATTGGCAACAACGTCGACAAGACGAAGAAGTAGGGCCTGCCCGCTCGGCTGCTCTGCTTTAGCGCCCCGCACGGAAGCATCGTGCGGGGCGCTTTTTTTGAACTGCGCCAAGGACAGTAGAGCGCAGTTAAATTTAGAGTCATGAGCTCCGGCCCTATCACGGGTGTCTTCAACGACGGGTATATAAGCGAGGCCTACGAAGCCTACCGGCGCGATCCCACGTCGGTGGACGAGTCGTGGCGCCAGTTCTTCCGATTTGCCGAGAGTCTGAGCGGGGCGGCACCATCCGCTGCCTCGGGACAGCCTTCTTCAGCGGGAGAACTTGATCCCGCTTTTCTTCGCGAAATCGCCGCCGCGGCTGAGCTCGTCGATGCTATTCGCAGCTACGGTCATATGGCCGTCCCGCTCGATCCGCTGGGCACACCACCTAACGGAACCCCGGAGCTGACGCCGGAATTTCATGGGTTGAGCGAGGAGCACCTTGCCAGCATCCCGGGAATCGCGCTCGGCGCGTCGGGCGGCAGCGCGGCGGATGTAGTCGCGCGCCTCCGCGAGCTCTACTCGTCGAAAATCGGATTCGAGATATCACACCTCGGCGGAATCGAGGAGCGCGAGTGGCTGCGAGAGCAGATCGAAAGCGGACGCCTGCACGCGCCGCTCGGCGAGGAAGAAAAAAAGGCCATACTTCAGCGCCTGACAGAAGTGGATGGACTCGAGCGATTCCTGGGCCGCGCCTATCAGGGCTACAAGCGCTTCTCGATCGAGGGCAGCGACATCCTGGTTCCAATGCTCGATGTCGCGATCGAGTCGGCAGCCGCCCACGGCGCCAGTGAAATCAATCTGGCAATGGCGCACCGCGGACGCATCAACGTTCTGGCGCACACGCTCAGCAAGCCGTACGCGACGATCTTCGAGGAGTTCGAGGGAAAGCACGCCACGACCAACGCTGTGAGCGAGACCGGCGACGTAAAGTATCACCTCGGCGCGAAGGGAAAGAGAACGGTCGCGAGCGGTAGCGAAGTCGAGATCGTGCTGATTCCAAATCCGAGCCATCTCGAAATCGTGAATCCGGTGCTCGAGGGAGTTGCCAGAGCGCGGCAGGTGATCGCCGGAAATGGTGAGCGCGACGAGGCCGCGGTGCTGCCCATCTGTGTCCACGGCGACGCGGCATTTCCCGGCGAGGGCGTTGTTGCCGAGACGCTCAACCTCTCGGGCCTCACGGCGTTTCGAACGGGCGGAACGCTCCACATCATCGTCAACAATCAGGTCGGGTTCACGACCGATCCCATCGATGCGAGATCCACGCGCTACGCCAGCGATCTCGCCAAGGGGTTCGAGGTTCCGATCGTTCACGTCAACGCCGACGACGCGGAGTCGTGCGTGCACATCGTGCGGCTGGCGATCGAATACCGGGCAAAATTCGGCAAGGACTTCCTGATTGACGTCGTGGGGTACCGCCGTCACGGACACAACGAGACGGACGAGCCGGCGTTCACGCAGCCGATCCTGTACAAGAAAATCAGGGCGCATCCTTCTCCGCGGGAAGTGTGGGGGAATCGGCTGGTCTCCGAAGGAATAGTCACAGAAGAACAAGTGAAGCAGATCGACGCCGACGTGGCGGCGAACTTCGACCGGATTCAAACGGCGATGAAGGCCGGCGAGATTCATTCTCCCGAGTACAATCCCGCCAAGGATGCGGAGGCGGATCAGTCGGGCGCGGGGAGCGGTGACACCGCCGTCAGCGAAGATCTTTTGCGGGAGCTGAACGACCGGCTGCTCAAGTGGCCGCCGACATTCAAGGCGAATCCACGGTTGGCCAAGACCTTGGCCCGCCGCGCGGACGCGATGGGGGACGCGGGTGGAATCGACTGGGGGCACGCGGAGACGCTGGCCTTTGCGTCACTGCTCACCGAGGGCAAATCGGTGCGGCTCACGGGGCAGGATTCCGAGCGCGCGACGTTTTCACACAGGCAGGCGGTGCTTCACGACTCGGAGTCGGGAGAGATCTACGTTCCTCTCGAGCACATCGCTGGTGCGGAGTCCCACGGCAGGATCGAGATCTACAACAGTCCGCTCTCGGAGATGGCCGTGCTCGGTTTCGAGTACGGGTACAGTACGACGTCCGAGGACACTCTGGTATTGTGGGAAGCTCAGTACGGTGATTTCGTGAACGTCGCGCAGCCGATCATCGATCAGTTCATCACGGCCGATCGCGCGAAGTGGGGCCAGGACTCCGGGATCGTGCTGCTGCTTCCCCACGGCTACGAAGGGCAGGGGCCGGAGCACTCGAGCGCGCGTCTCGAGCGATTCCTGCAGCTGTGCGCGGAAGGCAACCAGCGTGTGGCTTATCCGTCGACGCCGGCGCAGTACTTCCACATTCTGCGGCGACAGGCGCAGCTGTACGAGCGGCGTCCGCTGATTCTGATGCAGCCGAAGAGTCTGCTGCGCCTGCCGGAGGCCGCATCGCGTCTCAGCGATCTCGCGAGCGGAAGCTTCCGGCCGGTGATCGACGATCCGATTGCATCGCAGGCTCGCCCGGCAGTCACGCGACTCGTCTTCTGCACGGGCAAGATATACTACGATCTCGCGCCGAAGCGCGCTCCGCACGTGGCGCTCGTCAGAGTCGAGGAGCTCTATCCGTGGCCCGGCAACCAGATCGCGCAGATCGTGGATCTCTATCCGGCGATCGAGGAAGTCGTGTGGGCGCAGGAGGAGCCGAAGAATCAGGGCGCGTGGTCGTATGTGGCGCCACGCCTCCGGATGTCGACCGGCAACGCGCTGCTGACGCGTTTCATTGGGCGTCCGGACCGCGCGAGCCCGGCGGAGGGCTACGCCGAGGTGCACAAGACGGAGCAAGAGCGCATCATCACCGAGGTGAATGCGCCGATGCAGCAGCCTGCGGGAGCGAAGCGCCGCGGCATGGCGCTCAAAACCTGAGCATCGATCTGCCGGTAACAATGAAGAGAGCAGTAACACTCGTCGTGCTCGGCGCGGCCGTGCTGACAATGCCGGTCAGCATCAGGGCGCAGAACGCGCCGGAGCGAATGCGGGTGCTCTGGATTGCGGCGCACCCTGATGACGAAGACACGCAGCTAATCGCGTGGCTTGCTCGAGGGCGTCGCGTCGAGACCGCGTATCTCTCGCTGACGCGCGGCGACGGTGGGCAGAATCTGATCGGCAACGAGCTTGGCGAAGCGCTCGGCGTGATTCGCACGGAGGAGCTGCTGGCGGCGAGACGGATCGATGGAGCGCACCAGTACTTCGCACGCGGATATGACTTTGGTTTCTCGAAGACAGCGGACGAGACTCGGAAGCACTGGCCGCAGGATTCGCTGCTCAATGATGTGATGACAGTGATGCGCGCGTTCAAGCCGCACATCGTGATCACAACATTCTCGGGGACGCCGCGCGACGGGCATGGCCAGCACCAGGTCTCGGCGATCGTCGCGCGGCAGGCGTATGACATGGCGGCGGATACGGTGCGGTTTCCGGTGAAGACCTTTGGCGCACCGTGGACCCCGCTCAAATTTTACAGGCTAGCGCGATTCTCGCCGCAGGATCGGACGATCGCGATCAATGTCGGCGAGTACGATCCATATCTCGGCCTGTCGTATCAGGAAATCGCCGCCGACAGCCGCTCGCAGCACAAGTCGCAGGGTGAGGGGACACAGCGCAGAAAGGGCGTAGTCTGGGATTATCTCACGCGAGAGGATTCTCGCGTACCCGCACCGCCGGCGAAAGAAGAGAAAGCGATCTTCGCCGGTTTGGACACGACGCGTCTCCTGGTGCAGGAGGGACGCGTGATGCGACCGGAACTGCCGGCGCCGATCGCGCTGGAAGCAATCGCCGACCGGCAAACGCTGGCGCTCGGGGATTCGGCGAAGCTCGCGATGGCTATCTACAACCGTGGGCGCGTCCCGATCCGAGTTACCGGAGCAAAATCCGGCGATGTGGTCGATGCGCGGATCGTTCTTCCGGATTCCGCGTTTAGGTGGACGTACTGGTATCATGCCAGCGAGATAACGCAGCCGTGGTGGCTCGCGCAGCCGCGCAATGGCGACCTGTTCACTCCCGGAATAACGGGC
>JAYWBE010000292.1:0-4785 GCA_043781715.1 Gemmatimonadaceae bacterium | reverse complement strand
GACTGGCGCGCGGAAACCCGTGGCTCGGCCACCCCTTTAATCGCGCAAACAACGTCAACGGTATCGACGGGGACCCCGACAGAGATGATCAGGGCATTGAAACCCACACGCTGCTGATCCCCGCGGTTGCCGAGCTTCAGGATTCATACGTTCGCAGAGTGATCGACGCGGTGAATGACTTGGACAACGTGCTCTACGAGATTTCGAACGAGACGAAAGGGGGGACTCCGTCCGTAGAGTGGCAGAATCACATCATTGAGCTCGTCAAGGAGTACGAGGCCGGTAGGGCGAAACAGCATCCGGTCGGGATGACCGCCCTATACCCCAACGGCCAGGACACCGACCTGTTCGCGAGCGGCGCTGATTTCGTTTCGCCGGCGGGACAATGGGGCGTCTCGGATACACCACCGGCAAGTGGCAAAAAGGTGGTGCTGTGGGATACAGATCATCTCTGCGGAAACTGCGGGGATGGGCCATGGGTGTGGCGAAGCTTCACCCGGGGCGCCAACCCGGTTTTCATGGATGTCTACAATGGGGCGTATCCCGTCATGCAGCTTCCCAAACCCAGCGATCCGCGCTGGGAGGACGCACGACGCAACATGGGGTACACTTTGACTTATGCCCGCCGGATGAATCTGATGGGGATGACGCCGCACGGAGAGCTGTCGTCGACAGGGTATTGTCTGGCGAACCCCGCCGCACAGGGCGCGGAGTACTTAGTGTACCTGAACGGCGCGCGGTCGGTGAAAGTCAACCTCGCCGCGACGCCCGGGATGTTGAAGGCAGAATGGTTCAATCCCACGACGGGGTTAGCCATGAGCGGCGGCACCCTTTCCGGCGGGGGCCATCAAGTGTTCAAGGCGCCGTCAGGCTCCGAAGTACTCTACATCTATAATTAGTCCCTGGCCGGGCTGGGAGCGGGACATCAGCGGACTGGTCGACCAGCATTGTGGCTCCACAGGACTGTGGCGTCCACCCGACATGCTCAGCGGCAAGACCCGCGAAGCAGCAAGGTTGTAGCCCGATTCTGAGTCCAATCATGACGAGTCTAACTGCCGCACCTATCTTCCAAGTCGTTGCCCACGCGCGGTTTCGGAGGAGTGCCTTCGATGCTGTGTCGCGCGGATTCTGCAGGGATCTGACGGTTGCCCAAAATCTGCGTATGCTAGGAACGCTGTTTAGTCCCTCGCGTCGTACCATTCTGGCCAAACCGCTCGCAAAACCGGCCTTTGATAACTAATCCGCCAGCCACGAGTTACACTCCTAGGGTGACGACTAACGCATCTAGCGTCTGGCCCTCCGCGATGACTGCGGCTCCAAAGCGCGGGTGTTGCCGCTTCTGCGGCACGCCTCTGAGCCAGACCGTGGTCGACCTCGGCATGTCGCCACTGTGCGAAAATTTTCTGACTTCGAACCAGCTCAACGACATGGAGCGGTTTTACCCCCTCCACCTCTGGGTTTGCGGCCAGTGTTTTCTCGTACAGCTCGAGGAGTACGTCAGCGGTGCGGAGATATTCTCCGACTATGCGTATTTTTCATCGTTCTCCGACTCATGGTTGAATCATTGCCGCCGATACGTCGACCAGATGATCGAAAAGCTGGGGTTGACGCCGAAGAGTGAGGTCATCGAGATCGCGAGCAATGACGGCTATCTGCTCCAGTTCTTCTTGCAGCGCGGTGTCCCCTCCCTCGGCATAGAGCCGGCGGCGAACGTCGCAAAGGTGGCGGAAGAAAGGGGCGTCCCTACACTTGTAAAGTTCTTCGGTCGCAAAACCGCGGGCGATCTCGTAGCCCTCGGCCATCAACCAGACCTCATACTGGGCAACAACGTGCTCGCCCAGGTTCCCGATCTCAACGACTTCGTGTGTGGCATGAAGATCCTCCTTGGTCCCCACGGAGTGGTGACCATCGAGTTTCCGCATTTATTGAAAACGATCGATGGAAATCAATTCGATCAGGTTTATCACGAGCACTTTTCCTATTTCTCACTTTACTCCGCGGAGCGCATCTTCGCTGCGCATGGTCTCCCGATTTTCGATGTCGAGGAGCTTCCGACTCACGGCGGCTCACTCCGCATCTATGCCGCCCATTCTGACGATTCCTCCAAGGTCCGGACCGAGCGCCTGATGGCGCTCCGTGCGCGCGAGGCCGAGGCGGGAATAAATACGCCCGCGTATTATGCGGATTTCGAATCGCGGGTGCGCGAGACCAAACGAAAGCTTCTCGAATTCCTCATTGACGCGAAGCGCGCGGGCAAGCGCGTGGTTGGTTACGGAGCCCCGGGCAAAGGGAACACGCTTTTGAACTACTGCGGAATCCGCACGGATTTTCTTGACTTCACGGTGGACCGCAGTCCTCACAAACAGGGGAAATTCCTCCCGGGAACTCACATCCCCGTTTGTCTCCCTGACCGGCTCTCCGAGGTCCGCCCGGATTACGTGCTGATTCTGCCTTGGAATCTGAAGACGGAGATAATGAATCAGCTCGCCAGCATCCGGGATTGGGGCGGGAGTTTCGTGGTGCCCATCCCGGAAGTGACAGTGTATCCATGATCTTCCTCCCGACGACACTGCCGGGACCGTTCGTGATCGAGCCAGAACGACAATTCGACGAGCGAGGCTATTTTGTTCGCACCTGGTGTCGTCGCGAATTCGAGTCCGCCGGGCTTCAGGCGGACTTCGTCCAGTGTAGTGTGTCTCATAGTATGCGAAATCGAACCCTTCGGGGAATGCACTGGCAGGCGACGCCGCACGAGGAGGCAAAACTCGTGCGCTGTACCCGCGGCGCGATCTGGGACGCCATCATTGACGTTCGCCCTGCTTCTCCGACATACACGAAATATTTCGCGGTGGAGCTCACGGCAGAATCCGGTCGGGCGCTCTACATCCCGGCAGGGTTCGCACACGGCTTCGTGACGCTCGAAGACGGAAGCGAGGTGCTGTATCACATGACGAACTACTACGAGCCGTCCGCCGCTCGCGGCGTTCGTTGGAACGATCCAGCTTTTGCTGTTCCGTGGCCGGTCGGCGAGCCGATATTGCATCCGCGTGACGCAAACTATCCTGACTTCGTGCCAGAACTCACCCCGTGCCCATACTAATGCCTGCACGCGTGTCCGCTCAGGGGTCTGGCAAAGCAATGCATGCTCTCATCACAGACCTGTTTCCGATCTGCCGAAGCATCACTGGCGATGGATTCCGCGCCTCTCTGCGCCGTTTGTCGCAAGTCGTACCAATCGTCCTGAACGAAGTGCCCACGGGGACGCGCGTGTTCGACTGGACCGTCCCCAAGGAGTGGAACATCCGCGACGCATGGATCGCCGACTCCAAGGGCAGACGTTGGGTGGATTTCCGCGCGTCGAATCTCCATGTCGTAAGCTACAGCGTTCCTGTGCGAACCAAAATGTCTCTGGCAGACCTGAAACACCGCTTGCACACGCTGCCGGATCAGCCTGATCTCATTCCCTATCGCACGACCTACTACGCCGAGGACTGGGGATTTTGTTTGTCGCAGCGTGTCCTCGATCAACTCCCCGAGGGTGAGTACGAGATCTGCATCGATTCTACGCTCGGCCCTGGCCACCTCACCTATGGAGAGTGCCTCCTGCCAGGAGCGGTCGATGACGAGATCCTGATCAGCGTCCACAGCTGCCATCCGTCGCTTGCGAACGATAACCTGTCCGGCATGGCGGTAGCCGCGTTTCTGGCGAAGCGTCTCTCCGAACAACCGCGCCGTCACACCTTTCGCTTTCTTTTCATTCCCGGGACGATCGGGTCAATCACCTGGCTGGCGCTGCACGAACGGGAAGTACGGAGAATTCGGCACGGCCTTGTGCTCTCTTGTCTGGGCGATCCGGGTCCGTTGACGTACAAGCGCAGTCGCGGCGGCACCGCACCGATCGACCGCGCGACTGCCTACGTCCTCAGGGAGCAAGGAGCGCGCACGGTGCGCGATTTCCTCCCCTACGGCTACGACGAACGTCAATACTGCTCGCCAGGTTTCGACCTTCCTGTGGGTTGCCTCACGCGCACTCCTAACGGTGAGTTCCCCGAGTACCACACGTCGGCGGACAACCTCGATTTCGTGCGTTCCGAGAGTCTAGAGGACTCGCTGAGCAAAGCGTTGGCGATCATTGAGGTTCTCGAGCACGACGCACTTTACGTCAATCTCAACCCCAAGTGCGAACCCCAGCTTGGTCGGCGAGGGCTGTACGACACGAAGGGTGGCACGGCCCCTCCGGAGTTCCAGATGGCGATGCTCTGGGTACTCAACTTCTCTGATGGTCATCACAAGCTGATCGACATCGCGGAACGCTGTGGTTTGCCTTTTACGACTATCCGTGACGCCGCTAGCGCGCTCCGCGACGCCGGACTGCTGGGACTTGTCGAAGGAAGAGAGACCGAGCGCTCAACAAGTGCGGTGCTATCTCAGCTCGCCCCGCCGGTGGCGCAGTCGCCCGCACTCAAGTCTTGTGCGGCAACCGCTTGAGGACCGCGGTGTGCCGGAAGGATTCGCTCCCAAGATGAACCAGGTCTCGAACCGAAATATCGATCAACCTGGATCTGGCCATTCGTCGCCGAACAGTTAGTGGGGGAGGGTCTGCTCGGACTCAGTCTTGTCGGCTCGCGCCAGAAGCCGCTCAGGGTGCTCTGCATGGGCGCTCATTCCGACGACATCGAGATCGGGTGTGGTGCAACGCTACTCAAGCTGGCGGGACGACGGCCGCGACCAGAATTCCGCTGGGTCGTATGGAGCGCGGCTGGTGAACGCGGGCGCGAGGCGCAG
>JAYWBE010000291.1:0-14041 GCA_043781715.1 Gemmatimonadaceae bacterium | reverse complement strand
GGAGCGTCAAAGTCGTAGTACGGTGACATAGGTAGGGTTCTTCCTCCCTACGCACCCATATACTCGACGCCCCTTTTTTTCCTGAGAGCTGGCTCAATGAAGCGGATCCTGCTCGCGTTACTCGCTCTCCTTCTAAACGTTGCCGCGGTCTCTCTCCCGGCACAGAACCCAACCCAGGCCAGGCCCGCGGGACCACCGCCGTCAGGTAATGGCGAAGTGCAGGGCACTGTTGTCGATACCGCAGCCAACACTCCGCTCGCCCGCGCCTCCATCACCGTGCGCAACGCGAAGGACTCGGCTCTCGTAACAGGCGCGCTCGCGACCGCCGACGGCGGATTCCGAATTCAGAGCCTCCGTTCCGGCACGTATTACCTGCGCGCGACTTCCATCGGCTACCGGCCCCGCAACGTTTCTTTCACGATCACCGACGCCGCGCCGCGCGCGATGGTCGATGCGATCCGGCTCATGCGCATTTCCGTGACCTTGCAAAGCGTTCAGGTGCAGGGCGAGAGGCCGGCCGTCGTGATCGAGCCCGATCGCAACACCTATCGCGCGAAAGACATCGCGCCCGCCGCCTCGAACGCGAGTGAAATACTCCAGGCGACTCCCTCGGTGGAAGTGGACGGCGACGGCAAGGTCAGCCTGCGCGGGAACGAGAACATCGCCGTGCAGATCAACGGACGTCCGACGCCGATCACCGGCACGCAGCTCGCCGCCTACCTCAAGCAGATTCCGGCGAACATCGTCGAGCGCATCGAAGTCGTGCCGAATCCATCTGCCAAATACGATCCGGAGGGGATGGCGGGCATCATCAACATCGTCCTCAAGGCGAACACCGATCTCGGCGTGAGCGGCGGGCTCAACACCGGCTTTGCCACTCCGAGCCGCTTCAACACCGGCACCAACGTCGGCTACCAGAGCGGGCCCGTCACGCTGTTTGGCACCTACGGATTCAACGCCGACGATCGCGCGATCGTGGGCATCAACGACCGGTTACGCTACGATGCCGTTGGCTCGCCGATGTCGTACACGAATCAGGACATTGATGGCAGGAACATCAACGCTGGTCACAATTTCACCGGAAACATCGATTACAAGCTCACCGACAAGGACGTCATCTCGAACTCGCTGTCGCTCAATCGCAGGCACTCCAATGACGGCGCTTTCGCCGGTTACACCGAGCTGAATGCGAGCCAGATTTTCCTCGACCGCTACGTGATGGATCGCAACAATAAGGGGAGAGGACTCGTGTTCGACAACTCGCTCTCGATCAAGCACACGATCGAGCCGCGGAAGCACGAGCTCACGGCGGAGGTTCGCTTCAACAGGACGAGAGACGAAGACAACACGCTGCTGTGGCGCGAGCCGCAGAACCCGAACGGCACCAGCTCGGGCGCCGCGACGCAGGGCGAGCTAGACGGCACGAGCGCGCTGACTCGCCAGCTCACCGCGCAGACGGATTACACTCGGCCGCTTACCGCGAGCACGAAGCTCGAGAGCGGTGTCAAGGAAACAGCGCGCTGGCTCGACCGGGATTTCCTCGTGTTAAAGGACGATCTCGGCAACGGCAACTGGGTCCGGAGCAGTCTGAGCAACAAGTTCCAGTTCGACGAGCACGTGCACGCCGGCTACGGTGTGCTCAGCCAGAGCGTGGGCAAGTTCGACCTGCAAGCCGGAGTGCGCGCAGAATGGGCGAATCGAACCTTCGATCTCGCGGGCGCGCAGGGCATTCCCTACAACTACCACAGCCTGTTCCCGAGCGGCGCCATCATGTATAAGCCGAGTGAACAGAGCCAGGTGAAGGTGAGCTACTCGCGACGCATTCGGAGACCGGGGACGCAGGAGCTGAACCCATTCCCGGTTTTCTTCGACCAGCAGAACGTGTTGATCGGGAATCCACGGCTGAATCCCGAATACACGGACGCGTTCGAGCTTGGGTTGAGCAAGTCGGGACAGCTCGGCTCGCTACAGCTATCGCCATTCTATCGCCGGACCACCGACGTGATTCGCGTCAACATCAATACCGCCGACACGGTCGACGGCCGCGAGGTGACATCGGTGAACTTCCAGAATCTCGACAAGAGCAACTCGTGGGGCGCCGATCTCAACGGATCGCTGCGGTTTGGTCCCAAACTCAACGCGTTCGGCGGTTTCAACATCTTCAAGATGGTGACTGACGGCGGATCGCAGTCGGCGCTGTCGTCGAACGCTGTGACCTGGTCGTATCGCCTCAACGCCACTACGCAGGTGAGCCCGACGGTGACGCTTCAGGCCAACTACTTCTACCGCGCCCCGGTGAACATCGAGAAGGCCCGCTTCTCGGCGATGCAGATGACGAACATCACGCTGCGCAAGAAGATCGATGGCGACAACATGAGCGTCGCGGTCCGCTTCGCGGATCCATTCAACACGATGAAGTTCCGGATACAGGCCGGCGATGACAATCTGCAGCAGATCACGGAGAGGCGATTTGGCCTGAGAGCGACGTACCTGACGTTCCAGTGGAACTACGGAAAGCCGCCGAAAGTTCGACTGCCGCAGCAGGACCAGCCGCCACCGTCGGTGTTCCCGTAGTCGGTTAGAGTTCAGAACCAGCAGTAACGAAAGTCGCAGTCAGGTACCACCTACTGGCTGCGACTTCTTGCATCGACCCGCCTCTGGACGCAACCCGCACAATGCCATACATTTAGCTATGGCAACCACAACTCGGCCGTCGAGTAAGCCCGCCCCTCCGTCAAAAGCCGGAAGCGGGCTTTCGCGCATCAAGGAGTCGGCGGCGGCCGAACAAGAGCTACCCCGGGTCAGAAACGATGTCGTTCTGACCTTCGATGACGTGCTGCTGACGCCTCGTCATTCGCTCGTCCACCCCAAGGATGTGAACACGGCCTCCGTGTTTACCCGAGGCATCTCGCTCAACGTCCCCTTCGCTTCCGCCGCAATGGACACGGTCACCGAGTCCGACATGGCGATGGCGATGGCGAGGGCGGGTGGAATCGGCGTCATTCACAAGAACATGTCCATCGATCGGCAGGCCGCCGAGGTGGATCGGGTGAAGAGGTCGGAGAGTGGAATGATCCTGAATCCGATCACGCTCTCTCCCGATGGAACGCTCCGCGAAGCGGTCGCGCTGATGAAGCGCTTCAAGATTTCCGGCGTTCCCATCGTCGATCGCGATGACAGACTCGTTGGAATCATCACCAATCGCGACCTCCAGTTCGAGCGCAACCTCGATCGTCAGCTCCGCGAAGCGATGACGTCGAAGAACCTCGTCACCGCTCCCGTCGGAACCACGCTCGACGAAGCCGAAGCCATACTGGGGAAGCATCGCATCGAGAAGCTTCCCGTTGTCGACGAGCGGGGAATCCTCCGCGGATTGATCACGGTCAAGGACATCCACAAGCGGCGCGACTTCCCGAACGCGAACAAGGATCAGCATGGACGGCTTCGTGTCGCGGCAGCGATCGGCGCCGCGAATTATCGCGACAGGGCGAGAGCGCTCGTGGATGCCGGTGTCGATGTCCTGATCGTCGACACGGCGCATGGGCACTCCGAGGGGGTACTCGAAGCGACATCGGTGGTTCGCGAGATGTTTCCGGATGTGCAGCTCGTTGCCGGCAACGTCGCGACTCGCGCGGGCGCACGCGCGCTGGTGGAGCGTGGTGTCGACGCGGTCAAAGTTGGTGTTGGACCCGGCTCCATCTGCACGACGCGCATCGTCACAGGCGTCGGAGTTCCCCAGCTCACCGCGATCTTCGATGCCGTCGAGGGCGCGGGTGACATTCCGGTGATCGCCGACGGTGGAATCAAATATTCCGGCGACATCGTGAAAGCGCTGGCGGCGGGCGCCTCAAGCGTGATGATGGGGTCAATGCTTGCGGGCACCGAGGAGAGTCCGGGTGAATCGCTCCTCCTCGAGGGCCGCCGTTTCAAGATGATTCGCGGCATGGGCAGTCTATCCGCGATGCAGGATGGAAGCGCCGACCGATATTTTCAGGAAGGCGAGATGTCCGCCAAGAAGCTGGTGCCAGAGGGAATCGAGGGGCGTGTTCCATACAAGGGTCCGGTGAGCGACGTGCTGTTCCAGATGGTTGGCGGCCTCCGCAGCGGAATGGGATACGTCGGGTGCGCCGACATCGAGCAGCTCCGCACCGAATCGGAGTTCGTTCGGATCACCGCCGCCGGACTCCGCGAATCCCATCCACACGACGTCACGATTACGCGCGAGTCACCCAACTACTCGCTGTAGGTTTCCTTGACATTGCTTCACGCGTCAACACAACTTCCGGCGCCCCTGCAGTGTCGAATGTTTCAGAGTCCCGGCGGCACACTACCCACGCTTTCGGAGTTTTTCTAATGGGCTTATGGACGAAGAAGAGCATCGCTGTCCTGCAGACTGAGGCGGCGGGTGAACCCACGGAGCACACGCTCAGACGCGTGCTCGGCCCGCTGAACCTCACTACGCTGGGCATCGGCGCGATCATCGGCGCCGGCATTTTCGTTCTGACGGGGACGGCCGCGGCGCAGTACGCGGGGCCTGCAATCGTCATCTCATTCATTGTAGCCGGATTGGGGTGCCTGTTCGCCGGCCTGTGCTACGCCGAGTTCGCGAGCATGATCCCGATCGCCGGCAGCGCCTACACCTATGGCTATGCGACGCTCGGCGAGTTCGTCGCGTGGATCATCGGCTGGGACCTGATCCTCGAGTATCTGTTCGGCGCTTCGACCGTCGCGGTTGGCTGGTCCGGATACTTCACGGCATTCATGGACCAGATTGGGATTCACATGTCAACGGCGTTCACGAGTGCGCCGTTTGCGTACCATGAGGCCGCCAAGCTTGACCCGGTGACGCAAGCGATCATCCAGCCCGCCGGCTTTTCACACACTGGTGCCGTCGTCAACCTCCCTGCGATGGTGCTGATCGCGCTGATGACCACGCTGCTCGTCATCGGCATCAAGGAATCAGCGCGCTTCAACAACTTCATCGTAATCCTCAAGGTCGCAATCGTACTTCTCGTGATCGGTTTCGGGTTCATGTTCGTGAACCAGGCGAACTGGCATCCGTTCATTCCACCCAATACCGGCGAGTACGGTCACTACGGCTGGAGCGGAATTGTCCGCGGCGCGGCGGTGGTGTTCTTTGCCTACATAGGATTCGACGCGGTGTCTACAGCGGCGCAGGAGGCAAAGAATCCGCAGCGAGACATGCCGATAGGTATTCTCGGGTCGCTGGCGATCTGCACCGTTCTTTACATCCTGATGGCGCTCGTGATGACGGGGCTCGCGAACTACACCCAGCTCGATGTTCCGCACCCGGTGTTCGTCGCCATCGAGAAGGCCGGGCCCGGGCTCGCCTGGCTCGGCTCGATCATCAACATCGGAGCAATCGCGGGTTTGGCGTCGGTCGTGCTGGTCATGCTGATGGGCCAGCCGCGCATCTTCTACTCCATGGCGCGTGACGGACTCCTACCGCCGGTATTCGGGAAAGTTCACCCGCGCTTCAAGACGCCGTACGTAACCACGATTCTCACGGGAGCCGTCGCCGGTGTCGTCGCGGGACTCTTCCCCATCGGCCTGCTCGGCGAGCTGGTGTCGATCGGGACGCTCTTGGCATTCGCGATCGTCTGCGCCGGAATCATCGTCCTGCGTTACAAGTCGCCCAACATAGCGCGACCCTTCCGGACGCCGCTGGTGCCGCTGGTGCCGATACTTGGCATACTGATAATCGGCTATATGATGTTCAGTCTTCCCCGTGCAACTTGGGAGCGGCTCATCGTCTGGATGATCATCGGGCTTGTGATCTACTTCTTCTACAGCAGATCGCATTCGAAGCTGGCCCGCGCGGAAGGCAGTGCTTGACCTTCTAAGCGTCCCCCAGCAGCGACGGGAGTCGATCGAGCGTCTCGCGCAGGAGCTCCGCGCGGGACGCTCTGTCGCAATGTCCACTCACATAAATGCGGACGGCGACGGCTGCGGTTCCGAGACGGCGCTCTCGCGGCTGCTCGGCCAGATGGGAATCCGCTCGAAGATCGTCAACCCAACGCCCTGGCCCGAGATGTACAAGTTCCTCCTCGGCGTTGATGTTCGAGACGCGAGCGACCAGGGCGCGAAGGGTCTCAAGGAAGCCGATGTACTCGTAGTTCTCGACATCTCCGATGTGAAGCGCCTCGGCGTCCTGGCGGAGGCTGTGCGCAAGCTCACGATTCCCAAGCTCGTGATCGATCATCACTTGCCGAGCGACGAGCCGCCCAGCACCGTGATGGTGGCCGACACGACGGCGTGCGCGACGGGCGAGCTGATCTACGATTTCGCGACCGTTCTGGGTCTCAAAGTGACGCCGGACATCGCACGCGCGCTGTACGTAGCGCTGCTCACAGACACCGGCGGATTCCGGTTCAGCAACACGACGGCGCGGTGCCTCAGCATCGCGGGGCAGCTGATCGCGTCGGGCGTCGAGCCTGAGGAGATGTACGGACGGCTTTATGCATCGATGCCAGTGGGACGGCTGCACCTGCTACGCGATGCGCTGGCGACGCTGGAAGTCGATCCCGAGTACGGAATCTCGTGGATATCTGTCGCGGCAGGGGCGGCCGAACAGTACGGTCTGCGGTCGGAGGATCTGGAGGGGATTGCGGAGCATCCGCGCTCGATCGGCGGAACCCGGCTGGCTGTCTTCTTCCGCGATCTTGGCCACGACAAGGTGAAGGTTTCCTTCCGCAGCACGGGCGACGTCGACGTGAACAAGTTTGCAAAGCAGTTCGGTGGCGGCGGCCACGCGCGGGCGGCTGGCGCCCTCATCGAAGGCAATCTCGAGGTCGTGCGGCGCAAAGTCGTCGGGGCCGCGCGCGAATTCCTGAGCGCGGGGGACAAGGCGGGGGTGGCGTGAGCGCAAGCCCGTAGCAACCGCGCCGCGCTCCCTCTAACTTGCGCTCATGAGCGTTCTCCGCCGCAAACGATCCCGCCCGCAGGAAGATGTGGAACACCACATCCGCCACGAACTCGCCGAGATTCTGCCGATCCTCAGAATCGAGCAGCGCGCGATCGAGCTACAGGCGTTCGATCTGGCAACCGGTACGGCCGTGCTGTTGATCAAGGGTGGGTGTGTGGACTGTGATTGCTCCCCCGCCACCTTCATACAGGGTATTGAGTTGCAGCTAAAGCTCAGGGTCTCGGAGCTGAGAGCTGTTCTCGCCACGGAAGAGTCGACCGGGTGACCCCCAATCTCCAGGAGCGCGTAACGGATGCTCTGTCGCGCATCCGGAACAATCGCGTCGGCACAAACGTGCTCGAAGCCGAGATGATTCGCGACATCGCGACCACCACTGATGGCAAGGTGAGGCTCAGCATTTTCCTCACGCCGGACGACGACGCGACCGTCGTACGCGAAGTCAGACAAACGCTCCAACAGGTTCCGGGCGTGACCGATGTGCGCGTGGATGTGAAGGATGCTTCGCAGCCGAACAAGCCCTCGATGCGGCCGGGCGCCGACAGTGCGGCTTCCCGAGCCGCCGCACCATCCGCGTCTGCGGCTCCTCCCGCCCCGAAGAGCGCTACATCGCGCACGTTGCCCGTCATGGGGCAGGAAACGCAATCACAGCGGGCCGCCGTCCCCGCGCCTAGGCCCGTCGCTTACCCCCACCTCGGAAACGTCATCGCCATCTCGAGCGGCAAGGGAGGCGTCGGAAAATCTACAGTGGCTTCCAACCTGGCCATCGCCCTGGCGCAGCAGGGTGCGCGCGTCGGCCTGATGGATGCGGACATCTACGGGCCTAACATCCCGCGCATGATGGGCGTCAATGCTCCGCCGCCGGTCGAGAACGAGAAGATCATTCCGCTCCAGGCGCACGGCGTCAAAATCATGAGCCTCGGGTTCATGATCGAGCGCGACCAGCCGGCAATCTGGCGCGGGCCGATCATCATGAAGATCATCACCCAGTTCCTGCGCGACGTGCAGTGGGGCGAGCTGGATTATTTCCTGGTCGACATGCCGCCCGGCACCGGCGACGCGCAGCTCTCGCTCGTGCAGGCGACGATGGTGCACGGCGCCATCATCGTGACCACGCCGCAGGAGGTCGCATCAGGTGACGCCCTGCGCGGCGCGAAGATGTTTCAGCGCGTGGCTGTCCCGGTCCTCGGCATCGTCGAGAATATGAGCTACTTCATTTGCCCGCACTGCAACGAAAAGCACAGGATCTTCGGCAGCGGAGGAGGGAAGCGGCTCGCCGATGAGCTCGATGTCCCTCTCCTCGGCGAGATTCCGTTTTTTGGGGGAGTGCTTGAAGGAGGCGATCGCGGCGAGCCGATCGTTGTCAGCGAGCCGGAGACGCCCGCGGCACAGGCGCTATTCGAGCTTGCCGGACGGCTGAAAGGACTGCTCTAGACAGCTACAGCGTTCTTCCTGGGCCTCGTGCGCCACCAGGAGAGGATCACCGCGCCGAACCCGGTGGCGACCGCGACGAACGTCACCGAGAACGCGAGCATTCGAAGTATCGCGCCGAGAATCGGGAGCCACGTAAAGGCCGCGGCGATGATCCACAGAGCGCTGAAGGCAAGAATGCCCGTGAAGAGGAACTGCAGCTCCTGCCCGGCAGGAGTCTCCGCATCTCTCTTTCCCGCGATCGCAATTCCGGTCACCTGCGCAACTGCGAGAAAGCCGAGTATCCCGATTCCGGAGACCGCGACGAGGAAGGCAGCGACGCCGATCGGGATGAGGAAGATTCCGATGATCGTGATCGCCATGGCTACGACCAGCGCGACGAGAGCGGGAATCGATGCGAGTCCGCCGATCACCCCGGTGAGGAGGGAACGTCCAGTCTCGTTGGTGACGACTTCGACGGCGCGCTTGAAGTGGTCGCGCATGAAGAAGAGAACGAACGTTCCGACGAGAAGCAAAACCAGGAGCCAGAGGAACGCCGTGACTAGAGAGCCGAGCGTAGTCCGTGGCCGGCCACCGAAGCTTACAGTCGACCGGCTGTGTGTAGCGCCGACGTCCTTGATGACGCCGAGGATCGATCCGCCTTCGTTGCGGACGTGTCCCATCAACGCGACTGCTCCGCCACGAACCCTTCCGCCCTCATGCACGATGACGTCGCCGAGAATCGCGGTTGCCGCGCCGTCGACGTTTCCATAGACATCGAGATTTCCGCGGACGACCATCACCGAGCCGGATGTCGTGGTGCCGGCCGGAACGACCAGGTCACCGGTCGTCACCTGCGCGTACCCTCTGATTCCGGAGAATCTGACGCGATTGCTCTGCTGAGCATGGGCATCCTGCACGGCCGCGGCCGCAACCAATAGAGAGACACTGAGCAGGATGGATTTCATTTAAGCTGCCTTGCGTTTGGCGATTTGAGCCGCGGTGCGGATCGCGGCATATCCGCCGAACAATCCGACCACGAGCGTCATATAGAGAACGACGGCCTGAAGCGAGCCGGCCTGGAGGTAAGCGATTGTCGAGGGTCCGAGCACCAGGGCGCCGATCTCTGAACCGACCGCCGCGATAGCGAATGCGTATTGAGCCGTGGCGGCGGTCAGAATCGCTGTCAGGAGGTCGATCTCGAAAAACATGAATGCCGCGGCGACGATGAGGGCGACGCCACCCACTGCCATGCCTGTTGCCCGCACGACGCCCATTGAGCGGCGCGGGACGACCGCGTGCTGTCCACCCTGTTGCAGCTCCAGACGCCTGGAGGCTCTCACGGGGGCCATACCCTCGGCGGGTTGCAGACGGTCTATTTTCGCGACTATGCGATTCGCAAAATCCCGCGACGGCGACATGTAGGGGAGTCGCTGTAGCTCGGCCGCAATGGGGACGAAGTCTTCGGGGAAGTCGTGCTCGATCATGGGTTCCTCACGTGATGATCTACGGGTTCGATACGGGTGAAGTTTCAGCTTTTTCAGGTTTTTTTCGGGTCTTTTGTCAGGCGTTTTTCAGGTCGAAAACCATGGGTCGGGAGGGTCATCTCAGATCCCCCAGATACTCTCTCAGCTCCTGCCGCGCCCGGTGGATGTACGTCTTCACTGTTCCGAGCGGCAGCTTCACGATTTCCGCGATCTCGTCGTACGAGTAATCCTCTACGTGCCGCAGGATGATGCAGGCGCGATATTCGGGCCTGAGCCGCGCGATCGCCGCCTCTATGGATGCGCCGAGCTCCCGCGACTCGAGCTCCTCGAGCGGTGATTCACCGCCGCTCGTCACTGTCACCGCGGTCGCGCGTGCACGCTCGGCCGTTATCGCGTCGGGTGATCCCTCGATGCTGATGGTGTCGATCTGACGTCGCCGCAGGTGATCGATGGTGATGTTGTTCGCGATCTTGAACAGCCAGCTCGAGAATTTGAACTCGGGCCGGTAGCGGTCGATGTTGTTCAATACCTTGATGAAGGTTTCCTGCGCGAGGTCTTCGGCAGTCTCATTGTCGCGCACCATGCGGTATATGAGCGAGAACACGGGGCGCTCATAGCGCTTGATCAGCTCGCGATAGGCGTCCTCGCGCCCTTCCTGGGCGAAGACGACCACCTGCTGGTCGGATACGTCGGTGTAGGACCTTAATGGCATGGTTGGGAGGCGCGGGAAAGATAGCTTGCCCCGCGCACCGTTGCCGGGCAACTTTCGGATGATGCTGGCCACCGACATGGACAGGGCGACAGCCAGTGCCGCCGCTGCCGGTGGCGCTGAGAAGCGCGCGTACGTACAGCGGATCTTCTCCGAGATCGCCCCGCGATACGATCTCCTCAATCACGTGCTCAGCCTCAATATCGACCGGCGATGGCGGCGCAAGGCAATCGCTCTGCTTGGCGTCGAACGGGATCAGGCGGGACGATATCTCGACTTGTGCGCGGGAACGATGGATGTCTCGGCCGAGATTTCGATGTTACGGGGCTTTCGGGGCCTGGTTATAGGCGCTGACTTCGCCGAGCCGATGCTCAAGGCCGGAGCGAAAAAGGTGGAGGGCATGCGAATCGCGCCGGTGACCGCCGATGCGGTCCAGCTTCCAATCGCGTCGGGACAGCTCGCGGGCGCGATCGTGGCGTTCGGGATCAGGAACGTCGCCGGCCTCGACGCATCGCTTAAGGAAGCCTTTCGGGTGCTTGCTCCGGGCGGCCGTTTCGTAATACTCGAATTCTCCACCCCACGGCTGCGCGTCGTGCGTGCGCTCTATCAGTCGTACTTTCACCATGTGCTGCCCATCATCGGCCGCCTGGTTAGCGGACATCGCACCGCGTATCACTATCTTCCCAGATCGGTTGCGAATTTTCCCGTTGAGGAAGAGCTCGCAAAAAAGTTGGAGAATGCCGGATTCACAAATGTGACGTGGTCGACTCTGTCGTTCGGAATCGCGGCGATTCATGTCGGAGAACGTCCCATCAGCGCCAGCGGAACCAAGTGAGCCTCGATAACATCTCGCAATTCCTGTCCGCCATCGATCGCGCCGGAGAGATGGCGCGTGTTCGTGAGCCCGTGAAAGCGCGTCTCGAGGTGTGCGAGATCGCGGATCGCGTAATGAAGCAGCCCCGAGGGGGCAGTGCGCTTTACTTCGAAAATGTAATTCTCGACAGCGGTGAGCGATCCCAGTATCCGGTCGTCATCAATCTCTTCGGCTCGATGCGGAGGATGTCCCTGGCGCTCGGCGTGGACGATCTCGACGAGATCGGCGGGCGCATCACCGAGATGCTCGATCTCAAGGTGCCTGAGGGCATCATGGGCAAGCTCTCGATGCTGCCGCGGCTCCTCGAACTGGGAAAGTTTCCGCCGCGCGTTCGGACCGGGAAGCCCGCGTGCCAGGAAATCGTGTTGAAGGGCGACGATGTGGATCTGTCGAAGCTGCCTATCATCACCTGCTGGCCCAAGGACGGCGGCCCGTACATCACGCTGCCGATGGTGATCTCGAAGGATCCCAAACGCGGCATTCGCAACGTCGGCATGTATCGCGTGCAGGTGCTAGGCCCGCGCATGCTGGCGATGCACTGGCAGCGGCACAAGGTCGGTGCGGCGCACTGGCGCGAGATGGCCGCTAATGGAGAACGGATGTCAGTCGCTATTGCCATAGGGGCGGACCCGGCCTCGGTCTATTCGGCATCGGCACCGCTGCCACCGACGATCGACGAATTCCTGTTCGCGGGATTTCTGCGCAAGCGTCCGGTCAGTCTCGCGAAGGCGGTCACCTGCGATCTGGAAGTTCCGGCCGAAGCCGAGTTTGTGATCGAGGGCTACATCGACCCCTCGGAACCGCTCGTGGTCGAGGGGCCGTTCGGAGATCATACCGGATTCTATTCCGAGGCTGATTTGTATCCTCAGGTGCACGTGACTGCGCTGACGATGCGGCGTTCGCCCGTCTATGCCACCACCATTGTCGGCCGACCACCGATGGAGGACTACTACCTCGGACACGCGACGGAGCGGATATTCCTGCCGCTGCTCAAGCTCACGATCCCCGAGATCGTTGATTACCACATGCCGGCCGAGGGGATTTTTCACAACCTCGTGTTCGTGTCGATCGACAAGCAGTATCCTGGTCAGGCGTACAAGGTGATGAACGCGATGTGGGGACAGGGGCTCATGTCGCTGGCGAAGGTGATCGTCGTGCTGGACAAGGAGGTCGACGTCCGGAACGTGCAGGAGGCGTGGTGGGTGGCGCTCAACCACATCGATCCGGAGCGCGACGTCAGATTTTCGATGGGGCCGATCGATGTTCTCGATCATTCCAGCAGAGCGTTCACGTACGGGTCGAAGATGGGAATCGACGCGACGCGGAAGTGGCCGGAGGAGGGATTCACGCGTAACTGGCCAAAGCTGATCGAGATGGACGCCGAGACGAAGAAGCGGGTCGATGAGATGTGGGCGAAGCTGGGCCTCGGTCCGAACGAGAGACAGGCAAAAGGGAAGACGAATGACGCCCGGTAAGGACCCGCTAACGGCGGTCGCGGCGCGCGAAGGGCAAACATTGCGCGGCCAGGGATTGCTGCTCCGTCACGCGAATCTCGTTCGTCTGCCGCATACGATATTCGCGCTGCCGTTCGCGCTCGTTGGAGTGGTGCTGGCGAGCCACGTCGCGCCGATTACGTTGAACGATGTGATCTGGGTCATCGTCGCGTTCACGACGGCGCGCTTTGCGGCTATGGGATTCAATCGGATCGTCGATCGCGAAATCGACGCGCGTAATCCCCGCACGCGGTCGCGGGAGATTCCTTCGGGAACGATGAGCGTGCGCGAGGCAAGCATGGCCGTTGCGATCGCGTCCGCGGTGTTCTTCGTGGCTGCGTGGCAGCTCAACGTGCTTTGCCTCATCCTCTCGCCGCTCGCGCTCGGGTGGGTGCTGGTTTACAGCTACACCAAGCGGTTCACGCGCTGGTCACATCTGGTGCTGGGCGTTGGCCTGTCGATCGCGCCGGTCGGCGGATATCTCGCGATAACGGGCCACTGGAGTGATCCGTGGTGGATGCTCATCGCGCTTGCGATTGCGGTCGCGACGTGGGTTGGGGGGTTCGATATCCTGTACGCCCTGCAGGACGTGTCGTTCGACCGGGAGAACGGACTCTATTCGGTCCCGTCTACTTTCGGAGAACCGAATGCGCTCGGCATCGCGCGCGTTCTGCACCTCATGACGGTCGCCGCTCTGGCGATCGCGGGAATTGGCGCCGGCGCGGGAATTGTTTATTACGCGGGCGTTGTCGTGGCGGGACTGCTGCTGCTGTACGAGCATTCGCTGGTCAAGGCCAATGATTTTTCGCGGCTCGATGCCGCGTTCTTCACGATGAACGGTGTCATAAGCATCGTATTCCTCGGATTCGTGTTCACCGAGCGGCTGCTCAGATGAGCGTCAATCCGCCGATCGTCGTGGGGATAACGGGCGCGTCGGGTGCGCCCTACGCGGTGAGACTGTTGCAGCAGCTCGTCGCAGCGCACCGTCCGGTGTCGCTCATCGTGTCGAAGTACGGAATGCGATTGCTGGATACAGAATCGGGAATCGGCTCGATCGATGCGCTCCGCGACTTTGTAGGAAAGCATGATTGGGATTCGTGCATAGAGACGTTCTCAAACGAAGAC
>JAYWBE010000290.1:0-4802 GCA_043781715.1 Gemmatimonadaceae bacterium | reverse complement strand
TTTCCTCAAGCTCCGCCGCGAGCTGGCGCGCATAGGAAGTATCGCCGGCGGCTGCGAGAGAGTATGCGAGCGTCGCCTTGGTAGACGATCCGCACTCGGGCGCCAGCGCCAGGGCCTCGCGAAGCACTCTCTCGGCGGCCGGGAACTGCTTCTGAAGCGTGAGGATCAGCCCCTGAATCCGATAACTCTCCTCAGCGGTCGGGTTCATCGCGATCGCGCGATCGAGGTGATAGCGCGCCTGCACGTACTTCCGTGCGTAGAAGTAGCAATAACCCAGACTCCGTCGCACCGACACCGAAGATGGATCGTTCTCCTGCGCCGTGTGGGCCTCGAGCAACGCCTCGTCGAACCTTCCCTGCGATGCGAGCATGAAGGCATACCACTGGTGCGCAGGGGCGTAGCGGTGATCGAGCTCGATCGCGCGGCGGAATTCCCTAACGGCATCGTCCCAATCCCAATCGTAGATGAAGGAGCTCCACGCCAGGGACGCGTGCGCTTCGGCGAGCGTGTCATCCAGCTCGATCGCCTTCCGGGCGTAGAACTTTGCCTTTTGGTGCCCCTCGTGTACGGGGACGTTTCGGTAGTCGATGTGAAGCGAATACGAGTCCGCGAGCCCCGTGTATGCCAGCGCGTAGGCAGGATCGAGCGCGATCGCCTCCTCGAAGTACTTTATGCCTTCGGAGACTCCTTCGAACGTACGCTTGTTCCAGGCGTAGCGGCCGCGAAGGTACAGCCCGTAAGCCAGCACGTTCTCAGTGTGCCGATTCGTCGGCGTTGGCGCGATGTCCGCGAACGAAGTCGAGCGAAGCGTCGTGACGATGGTGCGCGCGATCTCATCCTGAATGGCGAAGACGTCGATCAGCCTGCGATCGTAGCGCTCGGACCACATCAGACGCCCGTCGTCCGTCGACGTGAGCTGCACTGTGATGCGTAGGTTCTCTCCCGATCGGCGCACTGATCCCTCGAGCACTTCGGACGCCTCGAGCAGCGCACCGATCGCGCGCACATCCTGCGCTTTGCCCTTGAGGGCGAACACCGAGGTGCGAGACGCAACGCGCAGTCCTTCCACCTTTGCGAGCGCGTTGATGAGCTCGTCGGTGATTCCGTCGCTCAGGTACTCGTTGTCCGGGTCGGGACTGGAGTTGACGAACGGGAGGACGGCGATAGTCCGCGTCGTCCCGATGAACGGCCGATTGGGCTCCGACCTCGCGTGCGAGAGAGCGTCGCAGAATTGAACGATGCTTGAGAACCGCTGCGCCGGATTCTTCGCCAGCGCCCGCTCGAGCACTCTGTCGAAACCGGCGGGCGCATCCGGGCGCAGCGTCCTCACCGGACGCGCTTTTTCGGTGACCTGCTTCGCCATCGTCGCGCGGGGCGTCGCTCCCTTGAGGGGCGGCTGGCCCGCGAGCATCTCGTAGAAAACGCAGGCGAGGCCATAAACGTCGCCCGGAACTCCGATATCGGTTTCACCCGAAGCCTGCTCGGGACTCATGTATTCCGGAGTACCGAGCGCAAGCCCGCTCAGCGTGAGCGGCTCGTCGGCGCTTGAAGAGGCGACGTGGGCGATGCCGAAGTCAGCCAGCAGCGCGTGGTCGTCCGCGAACAGGATGTTCTCCGGCTTCACAGCGCGGTGCACGAACCCGTTGCGATGCGCGTAGTCCAGAGCCGCGCCGATCTCGTGCGCGATGCGGAGCGCGTCGTCGATTGGAAGATTCTTCTCGCGGTTGAGCCGGTCGCGCAGGGATCCACCCGCGATATAGGGCGAGACGTAATAAAGCGTTCCGTCGGATTCACCCGAGTCGATCAGGGGCACGATGTGCGGATGCGAGAGACGCGCGGCGATGCCGATTTCGCGCAGGAATCTCTCGGCGCCGACCGACGCGCCGAACTCCTGCTTCAGGATTTTTATCGCCACTTTGCGCTTGTGCTTCCGCTCCTCGGCGAGGTGCACTGTTGCCATGCCGCCGTGGCCAAGGAGACGCTCGATCGTGTACCGATCGGAGAGCGCGTTGGCGAGGGAGACTGGCGCGTCGCTCATGGCCGGAATATAGCCCCTGAGCGGAGAGTCAGCCTCTCAGCCCCGCCGCTTGAAGAACTGCACTTCGCGCTCGTGTTTTTTTGCCGCGGCGAGCGTCTTGAAGGATCCCAGATTCCGGCGCCGCCCGGTTTTTGGATTCTTCTTTCGGGAATAGAGCCGGTACTCCCCGGATTTCAGTTTACGGATCATTTGAACGACCTCTGAGTGCTACTGCCTCGCCGAAGACCGGCGCTCAGCTCACCGGCGCGATCTTCAGAATGTTGTTCCCCGTGATCATGTACAGCTCCCCGCCAAAATCCACCCCGAAGGACTCGACCGCACTCGACGTCAGGCCCCAATCCTTCTGATCTACCGCGACGCCGTTCTCATATCTGAAGCTCCTGAGAAAGCCCGCGCAATAGTCGGAATAGAAATAGTGGCCGCGAATCGCCGGAATTGCGCTCCCGCGATACACGTATCCGCCGGTGATCGAGCACGCGGGATTGTGCCCATAGTCCAGAATCGGCGGCTGAAGGCCGGTTTGCGAGCACGTCGACGCGTTGTAGCAGCTCAGGCCTTCCCAAACGTTCCAGCCGTAGTTGAGGCCCGCGCGGTTGGTGGCGACGACGTCCACTTCCTCGTGCAGATCCTGTCCGACATCGGCGATGTAGAGGAGACTCGTGGCCGCGTCGAACGCGTAGCGCCACGGATTCCTCAATCCCTTCGCCCAGATTTCTCCGCGGCGGTTTGCCTGCCCGACGAATGGATTGTCCGCCGGAATCGCGTACGGATCGCCATGATCCACGTCGAGCCTGAGGAGTGAGCCCAGCAAGGAATTGAAGTTCTGGCCGTTGCCGAGTGGGTCTCCGCCGCCGCCGCCGTCACCGAGTCCGGCGTACAGCATTCCGTCGGGTCCGAAGGATACGAGTCCGCCGTTGTGATTGTCGAAGGTCGAATGTGGCGCCGTGATGATGAGCTTCGATGTCGTCGGGTCCGCTACCTCCGCGTTCGACGTCGTGGTGAACCGCTCGATCCGGATGTCGCCGTTCGTCCGGGTGGTAAAATAGACGTAGAAGAAGTGATTGATCGCGTATTGCGGATGGAATGCGACGCTCAATAATCCGCGCTCTCCGCCGCTCAGCACTCTCGTCGAGATGTCGAGAAATGGCGTCGCAAGGAGTACGCCGTCGCGAACGACGCGGATCCGTCCTCCCTGCTCGACGACGAAAATGCGTCCGTCGTCGAGGGGCTGCGTCAGGAAAACTGGGCTCGCCAGGCCGACCGCAATAAAAGGATTCAGCCGGAGACCGATACCAGGCGGCAATGGAGATCCGCCACCGCCCGGACCGGTGGAATCGGAGTGACAGGCCGTGCCTGCGAGCACAGCCAGCGTGGCGCACAGAACGCGAACTGGGCGTGACATCATCACGAATCTCTGAGAGAGGGCGTGGCCGGCCATAGTATATTTCCGGCGCACAGGATTTCCACAACCGGTACGCGCAACTCACATGCCCCGAATCGTCCGAAAAGAACGCCTTCACCGCGACTTTCTTCAGATCGCTGACTTCTCCGCCAAGGAATTAGACAAACTGTTCGCGCTCGCCGAGTTGATGCGCGCGGGGAAATACAAAAAGAAGCCGCTCGCCGGCAAGTCGCTGGCGATGATCTTCATGAAGTCATCCACCCGCACCCGCGTCTCGTTCGAGGTCGGCGCCTGGCAACTCGGCGGGCACGCGCTGTTCCTCTCCCCGCGCGACGTGCAGCTCGGGCGCGGCGAGCCGATCGCCGACACCGCGCGCGTTCTCTCGCGCTACGTCGACGGAATCATGATCAGGACCTTTGCGCACTCGGAGATCGAGGAGCTGGCGCGCTACGCCGACGTGCCGATCATCAACGGCCTCACGGACCTCGTCCACCCGTGCCAGGTGCTCGCCGATGTCCTCACTATCAAGCAGCACCTTGGCGGCTACAAGGGGAAGCGCGTCGCCTGGATCGGCGACGGCAACAACATGGCGAACTCCTGGCTCAACGCCGCCTACGTGCTCGGGTTCGAGCTGACACTCGCGTGCCCCGAAGGCTACGACCCCGATCCGATGATTTTCCAGCGCGCGCAATCGAAAGCGAAGGTGAGAATCGTGCGCGATCCGGCCGAAGCCGCCGACAAGGCCGACGTCATCAACACCGATGTCTGGGCCTCGATGGGGCAGGAGGAGGAGCAGGCGGTTCGCGAAAAGGCATTCAAGGGCTACCGCGTCGACGCGGCGATCATGAAGCGGGCAAAGGAGGACGCGATCTTTCTCCACTGTCTTCCCGCCCACCGCGGAGAGGAAGTAGCCGCCGAAGTGATCGATGGCCCGCAGAGCAGAGTCTGGGACGAGGCCGAAAACCGCCTCCACATCCAGAAGGCGATAATGGCCGCGTTGATGGGCGGCGAGAGGCTCTAGGGCCGTACGACTTGCTCACAAATCTGGCTTTCCCAATCGGTCTGTTAGAGTGCGTTAGAGCCATCCAAAAGGCCTTAACTGCTGTTGAGCTTGGTCCAGGTGGTCGTCTAATACGTAACCCTCTTCATGAGAGTTACGATGCGCCGTTCAACTGGGATTTTAGGGCTTTTTAGCCTTCTTAGCGCAGGGTCAGCCGGTGCTGCGTTCCTGGCGACGATCCTCTCTTGTTCCGACAGCACGTCGCCTTCGAACAAGGCGGCGTCGGACGGCGTCGTATCTGTCGAGATAGTGGTTCCTGATTCGATCAAGGTCGCTCATGCGGCTCAGTTCTCTGGCACACT